>JBBPIG010000005.1:0-73589 GCA_038040445.1 Acidobacteriota bacterium
TTCCGATGTCGGCTTGCGATTGGCATTCCCTATGACCGCCGCTCGCACCGCGCCCTGTCCGATGAAGCTGCCGATGTTGACGGACTTCGGCAAGGCTTCGAGTCTGTCGAGAAATGGTTTGAGAGGAACGGGCGACGAACCGTCTGGGCCTTCGATCAAAGTCGTCACACCTTGTCGCACGTAGTTCTCGGCGGTAGGTACTGGGAAGATGCCGTTTCGCGCGTGAGTGTGAATGTCGATGAAGCCGGGCGTGATCACCTGGCCTTCGACATCGATCACCCGAGCGGCGGAATCAGTAATGGCAGGCCCGACTCGAACAATCGCATCGCCTCGTATTGCTACGTCTCCTCGATACCAGGGATTGCCAGATCCGTCTACAATGCGCCCGTTCCGAAGCACGAGATCATAGGTTGGGCTCTGCGCGTTCTGCGATTGTGCGAATGCCAGCAAGACGCCCGCGACGATGGCGATGATGGTGAGCTTGCGCATTACACGAATCCTCTTTAACTCAGTGTAACTTTGACGAGTGCTATTTGCCCCACCCCATTCGTTCCCGCAACGACGCGATGTGCGCAACGTGATGCCGTCCGTGCCAGCCGTAAAGACAGACGTTCGTTGAGAGACTGACGACTCCAATCTCCGGATGTCGAAAAGTTCGCTCGAAAGCGTCAGGCGTGAGTGACTTCAACATCAGTACCCACCGCTTGTGAAGCGATTCGAGCATCGCGAGCGACACTTCAATCGGCGCAGTGCGAGCGTCGTCAAGTTCCGCCCATCGGTCTTCGTGGTAAGCCTTGATTGTCGGTTCGTCTTCAGTCAGCGCGAGCTTAAACCGGCAGTAGCTGTTCAAGTGACTATCGGGCACGTGATGGACGACCTGGCGAACGGTCCAACCGCCCGGGCGGTAAGGTGTATCGAGCTGTTCGGCCGTCAAGCCTTCGACGGCGGCTCGAAGCTTAGCCGGCGCTTCCGCAATTTCGTCGATCGCTCGCCGAATGTCTTCATCTGCCGGCGCGCCTTCCAATTTGAACCGTCCAATAGGGAATTGAAGATCAGTCACTGCTCCTCCTCACCGGTAGTTCGTAGTCCCGCCTTCAGGCGGAAGCTCGTAGCGCTTCGCTGGAGAACCAACATACAAACTTCCGCCTGAAGGCCGAACTACAAACTCTTTCATTGCGTGCGTCAGGGCGTCCTTCAATCACCCTGTTGATGCCATACGTACTTCCGGCCGTTCCAGTAGATCAACGCGCTGGCCGATTCGCTCTTCTCGACGTGTAACGCGTCGCCTTTCAGCAGTGCTGCCCTAGCTTTTCCGACTTTCTTGGCAGCGCTAGCTTTCGGCGTTACGTTCCATATATCCATCCAGTCGAAGTTGTCTCCACCGTTTCCCACAGTTGTTCCAGCGCCGATCAATAGAATCTTGTTGGTAGAGGAGTGACAAACTGCTATGCCGACCTTCCGGCTGGTTTTGTGTTTGACCAGAATCGCCACGTCGGGTTTGCCGTCTCCGTCGAAATCACCACGAAGATAAGAGGGCTTCAAATGTGAGGAGAAATCATACTGCCGATCAAGCCCCGTTGCTTTGAAAAGCCTGGTCACTGATTCCGGGATGTCCGTTGACTGAAGTGGAATATGCGGCCTGCATTCGGCAAAGCCGGCATTGGCAAACATCAATAGCGTACAAAGAATGCTCGTCATTTTTCACGCGCGTGTGAAGCGACCTCCCTTCCGGCTATGGTTTGCTGGTTTCGTCGACGTTCGCGTTGAGAACATAAGGTTGTCCCCTGTCCGAACCTGAAATTGTTATCCGCCCGTTTATGTTCCCATCCTTGTAGTTTATGTAGAACTCGTTGGAGGAAGGACTCCCGCTTCCGGTGATTCTCCCGCTGTTTTCCTCAATCTCTTTCTTTAACTGAGAGGTAAGAGCTTCCATGAACTCACTCTCATTAAACTTGTTCTCTCCGTCTTGATTAATCATAAAACCAGTTGTAGATGATTGCTGCCACCTTGTTCCTTGCGGCCCGGTCGTTCCGCCTCCGAGTCCGCTACTCCCTCCAATACTGCCGCCCGGCCCGGGAAAGTTGTTTATGCCTTTGTAGCCAGTCTGCTTCGCCGATCTTTCCAGAGAGAACTTTGAAAGGAAAGTGCTTTGTGAGATGTGCACAGGCCTTTGGCATCCAACAACCATAGCTATCGGTATCAGCACCAGCACAGTTCTTTTCATCGCATTCTGATAACAAAGCTTACGGAGAGAGCTTGATGCCTGATGCCGCGCGGGCTACTGCTTGAGCGCCCGGCGATCAATCTTGCCGCGGTCATTCTTGGCAAGCTCGTTCCGAAACTCAATCCACCGAGGATACTTGTAAACCGCCAGCCGTCGCTTCACATACTCTTTCAGTTCATTCTCGAGCTCCTTGCTTTCAACGAAACCTTCTGCCAAAACCACAAATGCTTTCGGCTTTATCAGCTTCTGTTCGTCGCTCGCCCCGACGACCGCACACTCGCGCACCGCTTCGTGTTCCTGCAAGCAGTTCTCAATCTCGGTAGGCGAAACAAATATGCCGCCTACCTTCAGCATCTCGTCCGTGCGGCCGCAGTACCAGTAGTAGCCTCGCTCGTCCACGCGAAACTGATCGCCCGTGGTGCACCAGTCGCCCGCGAACGTCGCCTTGGATGTCTCGTGCGCGTTCCAGTAGCACAGCGCCGACGAATCGCCTTTGATCTTGAGCGTTCCCATTTCACCGACAGGCACTACGCTCCCCTCGGCGTCGACGATGTTCGCTTCGTAGCCGGGGACGATCTTTCCGAGACTGCCCAAAACGACGTCGCCTGGATAGTTCGTGATGTAGATGTGAAACATCTCGGCTGAGCCGATGCCGTCGAGGATCTCAACGCCGAAGGTGTCCACCCATCGCTGATAGAGCTCAGGTGGAAGAGCTTCGCCCGCCGACACGCAGAAGCGAAGCGATGACAAGTCGTACCGCTCGCGCGCGCCTTCGACCTGCACCATCGAGTTGATCATAGTCGGAACGGTTGTGAGAAAGGTCGGCCGGTGCTTCTGAATCATTTCGAACATAGTCTCGGCCGTCGAGCGCTCCGAGAACAGGGCGGTCGCTCCGCCCACCGCAAACGGGAACAGCAGATTCGTGCCGGTCGCATAACCGAAGAACAGCTTGGGCACCGAAAGCGTGATGTCGTCTTTGTTGATGCCCAGCACCTGTTTCGCGTAGCACTCGGTGTTGTACGGCAAGTCGTGTTGAAGATGAACCGCAGCCTTGGCGTGACCGGTCGAGCCCGATGTAAATAGCCAGATCGCGATGTCGTCACGGGTAGTCGGCGCAGTCTCCAGCGTGTCAGGCGCCTCCATCGTCACTCGGCTATACGAGCGAATCGAAGAGCGGCCCTCCAGGCCTTCGAGGCTCCCCGATACTTTTGTCCCGACGACGATTGTGTGTTTGAGAAAAGGCGAGGTCGAAGCCGCGGGCGTGAATCGCTCCATCACGTCCGCGTGAACTACCGCGACTTTGGCTCGGGTGTAGTCGAGATAGTACTCGTAATCCGTCGGCGGCAGGATCGTATTCACCATAGTTATGACCGCGCCGATCTTGGCGATGCCGAACCAGGTCGCAACGAACTCGATCGAGTCGGGCAAGACGATCAAGACTCGATCCTCCATCTCGACGCCCAGCCGCAGCAGCGCGTTTCCCACCTCGTTCGCCATCTGCTGCACTTCTCTGTAGGTGTACCTTTTTTCACCGCAATAGACCGCGATCTTCTCGCCCAACCCTTCCTCGATGCGCGCGTCGAGGAAGTAGGTCGCCATATTGAACTTTTCGGGAAAAGTTATGGGCATTGGTTTATTTGAACACAACACGCCGCGCCTCGTGTTCGCAAATCGTGTCTTCGTGCTCAAGTGTCAGACCTATGTCGTCCAGGCCTTTTAGCAAACACTCGCGTCGAAACGGATCAACCTCGAAGCTGAACCTCAGCCCGAGGTCATCGGTGATCCACTGACGCTGCAGATCAACCGTCAGCTCATAACCGGGACTCGAAGCGACGCGCTCGAAGAGCTGTTCGACTTGTTCTTCAGAAAGCCGCACCGGGAGCATGCCGTTCTTGAAACAGTTGTTGTAGAAGATGTCTGCAAACGACGGAGCGATGATCGAACGAAACCCGTAGTCGAGCAGGGCCCACGGCGCATGCTCGCGCGAAGAGCCGCAACCGAAGTTGGCGCGCGCCAGGAGTATCGTCGCGCCGTGAAACCGGGGCTGATTCAGCTCGAAGTCCGGCTTGAGCGATCCGTCGGTATTGAGGCGCCAATCGAAAAACAAGAACTGCCCGAAGCCGCTGCGTTCGATTCGCTTCAGGAACTGCTTGGGGATTATCTGGTCAGTGTCGACATTCACTCGATCGAGCGTCGCCACGAGGCCAGTGTGTTTTGAGAACGGCTTCATGATTTCCGATTTTCGATTGCCGATTTCCGATTTGAAGATCAGAAGTCAAACGTCGAATCCGAAATCGGCAATCCGAAATCGGCAATCGGCAATTCCGTCAGTCCCACTCACGAATGTCAACGAAGTGCCCGGCTATCGCCGCGGCGGCTGCCATCGCGGGGCTCACCAGATGAGTGCGTCCGCCGCGCCCCTGGCGGCCCTCAAAGTTTCGATTCGAAGTCGACGCGCACCGCTCGCCAGGCTGAAGAATGTCAGGGTTCATTCCAAGACACATGCTGCAACCCGACTCTCTCCAATCAAACCCGGCTTGTCTGAAAATCTGATCAAGTCCCTCCAGCTCTGCCTGCTGCTTGATCTTCTGCGAACCCGGCACGACCATCGCGTAAAGTCCTCCGGCGACCTTCTTGCCCTTGATCACGCTCGCCGCCGAGCGAAGGTCTTCGATGCGCGAGTTGGTGCACGAGCCTATAAACACCCGATCAACGTTGATCTCTTGAATCGCGGTGCCAGGCTGCAGTGCCATGTATTCGAGCGCGCGTCTAGCAGCTTTGCGTGCGTTCTCGTCGGGCATCGATTCGGGATCGGGAACAGCTCCGGTCACATCGGTCACCATTCCTGGATTCGTTCCCCAGCTCACCTGGGGCGCCAGCGTTGAAACGTCGATCTCGAGCACGCGGTCAAACGCAGCTCCCGTGTCCGTGGGCAAAGTCTTCCAGTATGCGACCGCCGCTTCGAACGCGCCGCCTTTGGGCGCGAACGCGCGGCCTTCCAAATAGGCATAGGTAGTCTCGTCGGGAGCAATCATGCCTGCGCGCGCGCCGGCTTCGATCGACATGTTGCAGACCGTCATTCGCTCTTCCATCGTCAGGGCGCGAATCGTCTCGCTGGCGTATTCGATCACGTGACCGGAAGCGCCATCGGTCCCGATTGAACGAATCATGTAGAGCACAACGTCCTTGGCGGTAACGCCGCGGGCGAGCTTGCCTTCGACGCGAACCAGAAACGTCTTCGGCTTTGATTGAGGGAGGCATTGAGTCGCCAGAACGTGTTCGACCTCGCTGGTCCCGATGCCGAAAGCCAGCGCTCCAAACGCGCCGTGAGTCGAGGTGTGGCTGTCACCGCACACGATCGTCGCCCCCGGCTGAGTCAAACCAAGCTCGGGTCCGATGACGTGAACGATTCCTTGATCGGGACTGTCCAGTCCATAGAGCTGGATGCCGAACTCACGGCAGTTGCTCTCAAGAGTGTCGATCTGCGTCTTGGAGATTGGATCCGCGATTGGCAGCGAGCGACTCGAGGTCGGAACGTTGTGGTCTGCGGTCGCGAACGTGAGATCCGGCTTCCTCACTTTGCGTCCTGCCAGTCTCAAGCCTTCGAATGCTTGCGGCGAGGTGACCTCGTGAACAAGGTGGCAGTCGATGTAGAGAATCGCGGGCTTACCCGGTTCGTGATGGACGACGTGGCTGTCCCAGATTTTGTCGAATAGAGTTCGCGGCATAACCGTTACGATGATCGATCAGGCGAAGCGCGCCGGAAGATACTACTCCAGGTGACGCATGAGTGTCCAAAGATTGCCGATTGCCAATTGCGGATTGCGGATTGGGGATTGGGGAATCTGCGATCCTCAAATTGGCAATCGGCAATTGGCAATCGGCAATCGCCAATGTAGAGGGCTCAACGCTCGGGCTGATATGAATACCTGCCCTTTTGAAGCGACGCCATGGATTCGGCGACTGTCAAAAAAGCCCGCGCCGCGTGCGAGAGGCTGGCGTTCTTTCGATAGATCAGCCGCAGCTTGCGCTCGATGTGCAGCTCGCGTACCGGCACGCGCACAAGCTCGCCGGCCGCTACTTCAGCTTCAACGCAGATGCCCGGCACAAGCGCGACTCCGGTGCCTCGCGACACGAATAGCTTTATCGCCTCGATCGTCGGAAGCTCGACGTCCATGTTGAGCTTGGTCTTGTGTCGCTTGAACGCTTCGACGACTTTTGCGCGATACGGCGACTGTACATTGTGAGCGACAAATGATTCTGCTCCGAGCTGGCGTATGCTGACCTGCTTCGCCGAGGCAAGCAGATGCCGCGGGTTCACCACGAACGCAAGCTCATCTCGATATACCACGATCGACCGCAGCAGAGGTTCTTCCGGATTGAACGACAAGACACCAAGCTCCGCGCCGTGCCGGAGCACATCGGCCGGTATGCGGCTGGCGAGCGATCGATGAACCGTCACCTTGATCATCGGGTAAAGCTTGCGGAACTCCGCCAGCGCGGGCAAAAGATAAAGGCAGGTGAATTCGTTCGCCGCTATCGCGAGCTTCCCTTTGTGCATCTCGCGAAGCTCTTTCAGCGCTACATGGGCCTCGGCGCGCAAGTTCATAAGCTTCTGCGCGTACTCTCGAAGCATCTGCCCCGCGTCCGTAAGAGTCCCATCGCGCGACGAGCGGTCAAACAGCGACTCGCCAACCTCGCGCTCGAGCTTGCGGATCGCCTGGCTGACTGCCGGCTGTGTCCGATATAGCTTCTCGGCGGCTCGCGAGAAACTCCCCTCTCGCGCCACCGCTAAGAACACCTCGAGCTGAAAAAGGTCCATTCACCCTCCCGTGAGAGCCTGCGCTCCCAGGACTCGTCGGACAGCATTTGGCTCCCTATTAGTAGAACTTTGATCGCTGACGACCGCGCATTATAGCATAAGCAAAAGCCACTGCTAGCCTAAGAATTATAACTTTGACTTTGGTCACCCTTGCGCTTAATCTCGCTCGGGCAGCTTTCAGCCCAATGAGGAGAGGACTACCTATGGCAGATTCGCAGGTGATCATCTTTGACACCACTCTGAGAGACGGAGAGCAATCGCCGGGTTGCAGTATGAACCTGGAGGAGAAGCTGCGAATGGCCCGCCAGCTTGACCGGCTGGGCGTCGACGTGATCGAAGCGGGCTTCCCGATCGCATCAGACGGAGACTTCGAAGCGGTTCAAGCCATCGCTGCGGAGATTCGCCGGCCGGCCGTCGCGGCTCTCGCGCGAGCCACGCCTGACGACATCAAGCGCGCATGGGCAGCGGTGAGCGACGCGGCGCGCCCGCGAATCCACACCTTTCTGGCTACCTCTGACATTCATCTCGATTACAAATTGCGGATTACTCGCGAAGAGGCGATCAAACAGGCGCGCGAGGCTGTGGGACTCGCGCGCTCGCTGTGCGACGACGTCGAGTTCTCGCCCGAAGACGCCACCCGCACTGACCTCGACTTTCTTTGCGCCGTCGTCGAAGCGGTGATCGCCGCGGGCGCTACAACGGTCAACATTCCCGACACCGTCGGCTACACGACGCCTCGCGAGTTCACCAGGATAATCGAGACCATTCGAAGCACCGTGCGCGGCGCCGAGCGCGCGACGATCTCGGTCCACTGTCACAATGACCTGGGGCTTGCGGTCGCCAACACGATCGCCGCCATCGAAGCCGGCGCTCGGCAAGTTGAATGCACGATCAACGGAATCGGAGAGCGAGCGGGGAATGCGTCGCTCGAAGAGATAGTGATGGCGCTGCGTGTTCGAAAAGACGTGATGCCGTTCGCAACCGCCATCGTTACCGAGGAAATCTATCCTGCAAGCCAATTGTTGACTGAAGTGACGGGCGTCGCAGTTCAGCCAAACAAAGCGATAGTCGGCCGAAATGCCTTCGCGCACGAGGCAGGCATTCACCAGGACGGCGTGATCAAGAACCGGCTGACCTACGAGATCATGACTCCGCAATCGGTCGGCGTGCCCGACAGCAAGCTGGTGTTGGGAAAACACTCGGGCAGGCACGCGCTCGGGCTGAGATGCGAGCAGTTGGGTTATCAGTTTTCACGGCGCGAGCTGGATGGAATATACAAGCGGTTCATCGCGCTCGCCGATGAGATCAAGGTTGTTGAGGATCATCATCTGACTCGCATCATAAGCAGCGAGTTGCAGGAGGCCACCGCCGCCTGATGTGGCACAATTCCAGGGTAAGGGAGAGGAATTCGAGATGACGTTGTACCGTTGGGATTCAGTCGAGAGAAAGTTCACACCTACATCTGTTCAAAGCGATATGCCGCCTGGCCACGGAGTGCCGAGAACCGTGCGGGTCGGCAAGGGTCAACGCATTCGCGCCGAGGTTGCGACCGGCGACTTGTGTATTCAGGTGCTCGAGGGCGCGTGGCGGATGCAGATCGCCAATGACCAGTTGACTGTGCGTCATGATGAAGCAGTGATCATTCCTTCCGGATTCAGCCACTCTGCTGAAGCCATCGAAGACAGCTTCGCTCTCGAGACAGCGGACGAGCAGGAACACCGCAGCGACGATTCACTTTGGGCAGTGTGATACCTTAGGGGCGCGGCCGTCCCGGCCGCATCTTTGAGCTTCCTGTCCCACGCTTAGCGACTTTCTTCTCATAAGATGCGGCCGGGACGGCCGCGCTCCCAGGGTATTGACTAAGCGAATCCCACCGCGCAAAGCTAACCACCATGAGATTCAGAATAGTCGTGCTGCCGGGCGACGGAATCGGGCCCGAAGTCACTGCCGAAGCCGTTCGTGTGCTCGACGCCGTCGCGAAAGTGTTCGCGCATGAGATCGACTTCGCGTTCAAATCCATTGGCGGTTCCGCGATCCAGCAGCACAACGACCCGCTTCCTGATGCCACGCTCGACGCATGTCTCGAATCAGATGCCGTTCTGCTCGGCGCGGTAGGCGATCCGGCCTTCGACAACTATCCCACTAACCTTCGGCCCGAAGCAGGACTGTTGAGGCTGCGCCGGGGACTAGGCGCGTTCGCGAATCTGAGGCCCGCGCGGTTTTTTCCTGCGTTGGTCGACGCTTCACCGCTGAAGCCTGAAGTGATCAACGGCACAGACATCCTGATCGTCCGTGAGTTGCTGGGAGGGTTGTATTTCGGCGAGCCGCGCTACCTGAACGACGCCAGCGTGCACGAGGCAATCAACACAATGCGCTACACCGAGCCGGAGATCGAGCGCATCGCTCGCGTGGCGTTCGAGCTGTCGCGACTGCGAAAGCTCAAGGTGACGTCAGTCGACAAAGCCAACGTGCTGGAGTGCTCGCAACTCTGGCGCTCAACCGTTAAGCGCGTGGCCGAGGAATACCCGGACGTGAAGCTCGAGCATCAGTACGTCGACTCGTGCGCGATGGCGCTGGTTGCGCGGCCCGCGAGCTTTGATGTAATGCTCGCCGAAAACATGTTTGGTGACATCCTCTCTGATGAAGCCGGCGCAGTCGTTGGCTCGCTCGGTCTGTTGGCATCCGCAAGCATCGGCGGACGCGTGGGATTGTACGAGCCGGTGCACGGTTCCGCGCCGGACATTGCCGGCCGCGGCATTGCAAACCCATTGGGCGCGATACTCTCAGCGGCGATGATGCTGCGGTATTCGTTCAAGCTCGAAAGCGAAGCGGCGGCGATTGAAAAAGCCGTAGAGGTGTCGCTGGCCAGGGGACTTCGAACCCGCGATCTTGTGAAGAGTGACGAGCCGTTCGTCACCACCGAGGAGATGGGCCGGCAAGTCGTCGGCCACCTCACGCGTGTTTGAACGTCGAAATTCGTCGGCGAGCGTGGTTTAGTGGCCGGAATTGAGCGCCTACGGCAGCAGCCAATTTTCCATTTGGCATTTTTCATTTGTCATTTTAGTCAATTAGAGCGTAGGGCAATCACAAATGAAAAATGCCAAATGGAAAATGGAAAATAAAATGACAGTGGCGGTTTCAGTTCTTCCCCTTCCTTCCATAAAGCTCAGTCAGTTCGCCCAGCCTATTGCCGAGCTTCCTGGTCAGGGCGCCGGCTCTGTATCGCCACTGCCAGTTGCCCTGCTCGCTCGCGGGGAGGTTCATCCGAGCGCGCGAACCGAGCCCGAGTACATCTTGCAGTGGAGTCACCGCGGTATTTGCTACTGACGCCCACGCCGTTCGAATGAGGTCCCAGTGAATCTCGTGCCCGTCGGTGTTCAGATATCGGAGGCAGTACGCGCGCTCGCGTTGGATCTCATCAGCGGTGCGCGTCGAACCCGCTCCGGCTCTACTCTTGAACCATCCAACGGTCGTGTCGTTGTCGTGCGTGCCCGTGTACACGACGCAGTTTCGAATGTAGTTGTGCGGCAGATCGATTGTCTTACTATCAGCTCTGAACGCGAATTGCAGAACACGCATGCCAGGAAAGCCGAAGTCGTCACGCAACGCTTCGACGTCAGGAGTAATCACGCCCAGATCCTCGGCGATGATCGGTAGCTCGCCAAACGTATTTCTCAAGGTTGTGAAAAGTTTCCGTCCGGGAACTTCAACCCAACGACCGCGCTCGGCAGTCTTGTCTTCGCCGGGCACTTCCCAGCAGGCGGCGAATCCGCGGAAGTGATCGATGCGGAGTATGTCTACCGTCTGAAGCGTCGCGCGCAGCCGGTCTACCCACCAGCGAAAGCCTGTCGCGCACATCGCGTCCCAATCGTAAATCGGATTGCCCCAGAGCTGCCCGGTCCGGCTGAAGTAATCGGGCGGAACTCCGGCGACGACTGTCGGGCGCCTTTCCTTGTCCAGCTTGAACAGCTCCGGATGGGTCCACACGTCAGCCGAATCGCAAGCCACGAATATCGGAGCATCGCCGATGATGCTTACACCGCGCTCGTGGCAATAGGCCTTGAGTGAAAGCCATTGCCTGAAGAAAAGAAATTGATTGAACTTCTCAGCGTCGACTCTGTCTCTGAGCGTCTCACGCGCTGAAGCCAGCGCGGCGGCGTCGCGCGCGGCGAACTGCGGCGCCCACTCAGTCCAGGCGACCCCGCCGTGCGCGTCCTTCAACGCGCGAAACAGCGCATAGTCTTCGAGCCACCAGTGAGCCTCGCGGCAAAACTCCAAGAACTCGGCTCGCAGGCCGGTGTCGGTAACGCGCTTGAAGTTATCAAACGCGTTTTCAAGAAGCGCCTTCTTGTACTCGATGACTCGGCCGAAGTCTACACGTCGGGAGCTAAACCGCGGTGCAACGTTGAGGTCTTCCTCCGACAGCAGTCCGGCTTGAGCCAGCCGCTGAGGACTGATCAGTAGCGTATTCCCGGCGAATGCGGAAAAGCACTGATAAGGCGAGTCGCCGTAGCCGGTAGGCCCGAGCGGCAAGATTTGCCACAAGCTCTGTCCGCTCGCCGCGAGAAAGTCGACAAAAGCGTACGCTTCGCCGCCGAGGTCGCCTATGCCAAAGCGCCCTGGCAATGATGTCGGATGCAAAAGGATGCCGCTCGCTCTTGGAAAGCTCACTGAGGCTCCGATCTGGTAGACATACTGTGGGCGGATAGATACCACATCCGCAGCTCTTCCTCAATGCGCTCTACTTTAATGCGTTCTCTTTGGCGCCGGGAAGCGATGCGTTGACAATCGCTCACTATACGAACTAGATTCTACCCAACGATGAAAGCGCTTTTCAGCACTGTCCTCTTGATCGTCTCGGGCATCGCAGCCTACGGACAATCACCCCAATCACCGCTCACGCCGCCCAAGCTTCCTGCGCCCGGGCCGGCCGGAGCGTCGGTCAAACTGAAGCTGGGAGAAAAGGCTCCGGACTTTGCGCTGCCCAACGGCGATGGCAAGCTGGTTGTTTTGTCTGAATACACTCAGCGGTCGCCTGTGGTGTTGATCTTCTACCGGGGCTTCTGGTGAGGCGCGTGCACACAGCAGCTCACCAGGTTGGCTGAGGATTATGACAAGATCAAACAGGCGGGCGGGGACTTGATTGCCGTCAGCGTGGACGCGCAGTCATTCGCCTGGTCGATGGCGCAGACCACCGGTGCGAAGTTCCAGATACTCTCCGACGCCGACAAGAAGACCATCATCTCATACGGCATCCTCAACGCCGCCGAGCACGACGGGATAGCTCACCCTGCGATATTCATTCTGGATAAGGAAGGAAAGATCCGCTACTTCCACGTGGGCAAGGACGCTCAAGACAGACCGCCTGATGAAACGATACTTCAGGAAGTAAAAAAGCTGACGACACGAAATTAGTGTCTCGTCAATGATGTAGTCGGTCGTTAGCAGCGGCTCAACGTTTTGATTCAGCCATTGCGAAGCTGAGGCATGGTCGATATCTGACGGCACAACGCTCGCGAACCACGCACCCGTATCTACGAAGATCATGGTGTAGTCTTCTCACCGTATAGGATCTTATCGTGGTCCCTTCCCGAGAACGGTTGGCCATCCCCCTCAACGGGCAGAGAGGCGATCGCTGACAGTATTTCGGCGGGCGTATTATTCTCGCCGGAAGGCTCAGCTGTCCTGATCGTAACTTCGACGATCGTCCCATCCGCGAGCGCTACTGGTTCCTTCAACCGCAGGACGCCTCGCTCATATACTGCCTCGATAGTTGTTGTCATAGGCCATCCTCTCACGAGCATCTAATCACCGGAAGGTCTTTTGATTCTGCGCAATCAACTGCCTCAACACATAAGGCAGTATCCCGCCGTGCAGGTAGTAATCAACTTCAATCGGGGTGTCGATGCGAAGCGTCACCGGGACGCGCTCGGTTTCGCACCTCAAGCGGTGAATCACCAGCGTCAAATCCTGGCGAGGGCTGACTCCACCTTCAAACCCGGTGAGGTCGAAAGTCTCGCTGCCGTCCAGATGAAGTGACTGCGTGTTTGTGCCTTCCGCGAACTGGCACGGCAGCACGCCCATGCCTACAAGATTCGAGCGATGTATCCGCTCAAAGCTCTGCGCCACAACCGCGCGAACGCCAAGCAGTCGAGTTCCCTTCGCTGCCCAATCGCGCGAGCTGCCCGTACCGTACTCCTGTCCCGCGAAGATCATCAGCGGCACGCCTTCAGCCTGGTATTTCATCGACGCATCGTAGATGCTCATTCGCTCGCCGCCGGGTTGATGAATAGTCACGCCGCCTTCGACGCCGGGGACCATCAAGTTCTTGATCCGAACGTTAGCAAAAGTCCCGCGAGTCATCACTCGATCGTTCCCGCGGCGCGCACCGTAGCTGTTGAAGTCCGCCACCGACACGCCCATCGCTTGAAGATAGAGCCCGGCCGGCGACGTCGGTTTGATGGCGCCGGCAGGTGAGATGTGATCGGTCGTCACCGAATCGCCGAATATCGCCAGCGCCCGCGCGCCCTTGATCGCGGAGACGCCTTCGGGCTCCATCGAGAAGCCTTCGAAATAAGGCGGCTCCTGAATGTAAGTTGATTCGGGGTCCCATTCATAGACATCGCCGGCGATCGAGGGAATCTCATTCCACAGCGGGTTCGCTTCTACAAAGTTGCTGTAGCGGCGGCGGTAAGTCTCGGGGTCAAATGCTGTCTGCAGATGCTCTCGCACTTCTTCGGCGCTCGGCCAGATGTCCCGTAGATAAACCTCGCGGCCATCTGTTCCCTTCCCTATCGACTCTTCCGCGAGGTTGATATTAACGCGGCCCGCAAGCGCGAATGCGACGACCAGAGGCGGGCTCATCAGGAAATTTGCCTTGACGCTTTGATGCACGCGCGCTTCAAAGTTTCGATTGCCGCTCAGCACGCTTGCGCCGACCAGGTCCTTCTGGCTGATCACTTCTTCAATGCCGGGATCGAGCGGTCCCGAGTTGCCGATGCACGTCGTGCAACCGTACCCGACGAGGTTGAAGCCTAGTTCATTCAGATAAGGCTGAAGCCCGGCTTTTTCGAGATAGTCGGTGACCACGCGCGAGCCCGGCGCGAGCGAAGTTTTTACAGCCGGGCGAACCATCAGGCCCTTGTCGACCGCTTTCTTCGCCAACAGCCCCGCGGCAAGCATCACGCTCGGGTTCGAGGTATTGGTGCACGAAGTGATCGCCGCGATCAACACATCGCCGTGGCCGAGATCTATCCTGCTGTGGAAGCCGGCGGCTTTGGTCTCTTCAACACGGTCCGGAGTCGGCCGGTTGTTCATCATCTCGGTCTCGCTGGCGACGCTAGTGTTCGTCGCGCTGGTTGCGCCGTGCGCGGTGACCGGGGCCGTCTCAGGTTCCTGCTCTCCGCCACCCGCGAGCGGTCCGTTGTGCCGCGCACCGATGATTGCCGGGAAGCGTTGGCCAATTTCGTCTTTCGATTTGTTGTAGCCGTTCTCGCCGAATGGCTTCTGAAGGATCTCGACGAACTTGCCCTTGAGGTCCGACAGCGCGATGCGATCCTGCGGGCGCTTCGGTCCGGAGACGCTGGGTTCGACTGATGAAAGATCGAGCTCGAGCACTGTGCTGTAATGGCATTCGCCTTTGCCCGGAACGCCAAACATCCCCTGCGCGGTGAAGTAGCTTCGGATCAACTGCACTTGCTCGTCCGAGCGTCCGGTTGCTTTGTAGTAAGCGCAGGTCTGCTCATCGATCGGGAAGAAGCCCATCGTTGCGCCGTATTCAGGAGACATGTTGGCGATGGTCGCGCGATCGGTGACCGACAAGCTGGCCGCGCCTTCACCATGGTATTCGACGAACTTGCCGACGACCCGCGCCTTGCGAAGCATCTCGGTCACGGTCAACACCAGGTCGGTCGCGGTCACACCGTCGCGCAAACTGCCGGTCAGGTGCACACCGACAACGTCGGGGGTGAGGAAATAGACCGGTTGCCCGAGCATTCCCGCTTCGGCTTCGATACCGCCAACACCCCAGCCTACGACGCCCAACCCATTGATCATCGTTGTGTGCGAGTCAGTGCCGACCAGCGTGTCAGGATAGAAGACGCCGTCTTTCTCTTGAACTCCTTTGGCCAGGTACTCGAGGTTGACTTGATGACAGATGCCGATGCCGGGCGGCACGACGTTGAAGCCGTCGAACGCTTGCATCCCCCACTTCAGAAATTGATACCGCGCGCGGTTGCGTTTGAACTCCATTTCCATGTTCAAACGCAGAGCATCAGGCACGCTCGAGAAGTCGACCTGAACGGAATGATCGATCACCAGATCGACCGGAACGAGCGGCTCTATGATCTGGGGGCCCTTGTTCATTCGGGCCGCGGCCGAGCGCATGGCCGCCAGGTCGACTAACAGCGGCACGCCGGTGAAGTCCTGCAGCAGTATGCGCGCAACCGTGAACGGAATCTCCTCGGTCCGCAGATGGTTTGGTTCCCAGTTCGCGAGCCTGCGTACGTTGTCCTCAGTGACGCGTTTGCCATCGTAGTTGCGTAAGACTGATTCGAGAACTATGCGAATGCTGATGGGAAGCTTTGAAATAGGGCCGATGCCTTGACGTTCGAGCTCGGGCAAGGAGTAGAAACTGCCGTTCGAGCCGTCTTTGCTTTCGAAGTTTTGTAATGAGTTGAAGAGATTGTGTGCCATAGAACTTTCAACCATCGGGTTTCATGCCGCGCGGGAGAAGCGCCTTGCAGATTCAATCGACTGCCAGCATAAGAGCACGTCCAAAAAGGTGAATTTCAGTTTAGAAGGCGCTAAGGTTAAACGTCAAGAAGCACACAGTAGTGTCCTATTTCTTGAGCGTTTTCTCTGCGCAATCTCTGTGCCCTCTGCGCCTCTGCGGTGAAGACAAACGTCGAAAATCACTCAACGCAGAGACGCCGAGGACGCAGAGATCGCGGAGAGAATTGAACTTAGGACACTACCAAGCTTGCCGGATGAGCCCATCGCCTGGTGTTCAGTGTAGCCCTTCAAGAGGCGAGTAACGCGCGGCTCGCGCTATTCGACGGGTTCGCCGCGTTCACCTTCGCGATGATCGCCCGCGGATTCATCTCGCGAGATTCCAGAAGAGCCTGACCGAATGTGCAAGTCGCGTTGCGGGAACGGGATTTCAATATTGTGCTTTAAGAAGGCGGCGTTTATTGCAAAGTTTACCGTGCTGCGAATCTGCGGATGCTTGTGTGGCTCGTCTATCCAGACGCGTATCTCAAAGTCGAGGGACGAATCTCCGAACCCGGCGAAATGTACGCGCGGAGCGGGCGTCTTCAACACTGGCTCCACCGAACCGGCCGCCTCGAGCAACGCTTCCGTCACCTTCTCGAGGTCGCTTCCGTATGCCACGCCGACCGGGATGTTGAGACGCACATTCGAACCGCGGGAATAGTTCACCAGTTTGTTTTGAACGAGCTTGGAATTCGGTATTATGACCGTCATGTTTTCGTTGGTTACGAGAACGGTCGCTCGGAGGCTTATGCTTTCGACTCGGCCCTCGATTCCATCTTCAAGCCTGACGCGGTCACCTACTCGAACCGGCCTCTCAAACAACAGAATGAACCCGGAGGCAATGTCCGCGGCAATGTACTGAAGCCCAAAGCCAATACCGACTGAAAGAAACCCTACTATGACCGCTACGCTGGTCAGGTCTGCGCTGAAACCGAGGTTCAACGCGTACAACACGCCGAGCGTGATGATCAGATAATGCGCAAGCCTGAGCAGCGTGTACTGAAGCCCGGTGTCAATGTGAAATCTCGCCAGCACGCGCTTCTGCAGGAATCGCCGGCCGTAGCGCGATATCAACGCCGCGACGCATATCACCAGAACAAGCAGAATGAGGCTGACAATCGAGATGCTGAAACCCTTCCGCTCGATGAATGGGGTGTTGAGGTATCTGATGATTCGCTCAAACAGCGTTTCCACCGCGGGAGTGAAAGCCTGGTCTTGAAGGATCAATTCTCAATCTCCTGACTGGATGGCAAGCGTCTTTGCCGTCTTTACGATCGCGGTGATCCGCGAATCAATGTTATCAAGGGAGGGAATCATTATTTCAACGGCCGATGCCCAACATGCTGCGATGGCACTAATATACCATCCAATTCTCACTCGTCCCAACTTCGAGCCCGCTGGTATTGGCTTTTGCGGGGTTGCTATAATGACTCGCTTAAGAAACTCAAGAGTTCAGGGTTCCGAGTTCAGGGTTCGGTGGTACAGCCAGATTCGTAATTCGCAGTGTAGCGTCTTACGAGGATGAGAGTGAACCTGGAACCCGGAACCCTGAACCCGGAACCTCGGAGTATAGTCGGAGGGCAAGCAGGCATGGACACGAAATCGCAGATGCGCGCGGATAAGAAGGCGCAGTTTTCGGAAGGCTCAAAGGCCAAGGGCAAGACGACCGCGATCCTGGTCGCAATCGCCGTGGTGCTGGCCGGCGTGGGAGTTTTTCTGGTAATGAATGCTTCAAACGAAACCCCGCCCGCCACCGCTGTAGCGACCAGCCCAGGTTCCAGCGGATCAGACTCTCGCGACGTCAGAATCGCGCTTTCAGACTTGAGCAGCACCGCGAAGTTTTTCGACTACAAGCTGTCCGACAACAAGCCCGTCCGATTCTTCGTGATCAAGAGTTCCGACGGCGTTTATCGCGCGGCGCTCGATGCGTGCGACACCTGCTATCACGCGAAGAAGGGTTATCAGCAGGAAGGCGACGACATGGTCTGCCGGAACTGCGGGCTGCATTTTCATTCGGCGAAGATCAATGAGGTGCACGGCGGCTGCAATCCGGTCGGGCTTCCACGAACGGTCGAGGGCGATCAACTGGTGATCAAAGCGAGCGAGCTCGAGAGCCGCGGGGGCTACTTCTAAACGCGTATGCGCATAAGCACAATCGCATTTGCAAATCTCAAACGCCGCAAAGGCAAAGCTATGTTCCTAACAATCGGCATCGCCATCGGCATCGGCACCGCGGTTGCCCTGCTGAGTCTGAGCGGTTCCATCAAAGAAGAAATCGGCTCGCAACTCGATCGGTTCGGCGCAAACATCGTCGTCGTGCCTCAATCAAACAGCCTCTCGCTCGACTACGGAGGACTCTCGGTGTCGAGCGTTTCCTTCGACGTCAAACAACTCAAGAACGAAGACGCGCACAGCGTTCTAGACATTCCGTTTCGAAATCGTATCAGCAACGTCTCGCCAAAGCTGCTCGGCGCAGTCAGTGCCAATGGGCGCGAGGTTCTTCTCGCAGGCGTGGACTTCAACAGCGAGCTGACGCTGAAGCGCTGGTGGCGCCTAGCCGGTCGCAAGCCTGAAGGCGAACAGGAGGTGCTGGTCGGCTACGAGGTCGCCCGCGCTCTTTCACTCATTGAGCCAGGCTCGACCGACGGGCAGCAACACGTTTCGCACGGCGGCTCGCACCAGAGCGGCGAGGATCAGTTTCAGTTCAAGATCGTCCGCGACCGGGTGAAGATCGCCGACCGCGATCATCAAGTGGCGGGAGTGATCGCCCAGACAGGCGGGCCCGAGGACCAGATGATCTTCGGATCGCTTGCTCACGTTCAATCGCTCCTGAACAAGCCGGATCAGTTGAGCCTGATCGAAGTGAGCGCGTTGTGCAAAGACTGCCCGATCGGCGACATCGTCGCACAGATAAGCGAGCGCATCCCTCACGCGAAGGTTTCCGCCATTCAGCAATCGGTTCGCGCGCGATCGGACACGGTGGAGCGGCTTACACGGTTTTCGGGAGTGGTTTCAGCGGTGGTGCTCGCGATCGGAGCGTTGATGATCTTCACGACGATGATGGGCTCGGTCATCGAGCGCACGAAAGAGATCGGCGTGCTGCGAGCGATAGGATTTCGACGGACTCACATCATCAAAGGGTTGATGATCGAGGTCGCGGTGATCAGCCTGTTCGGCGGCTTGTTGGGTTGGGCGGCAGGAATGCTCGCAAGCTGGGTTGCGCTGCCTTACTTCGCGGAAACGAGAGTGATCTTTGAATTTCAGCCCTGGCTTGCAATAGTGGCGGTCCTTGCGGGATTGACCATTGGCACCGTCAGCAGCTTCTACCCCATCGTTCGCGCCTCGCGCCTCGATCCCTCCGAAGCCGTGCGATATGTGTGATCTTAGCGTCTTTGCGAGTCTCTGCGTTCTTTGCGCGAGGACCCTTTGGCTGAAAACGAAATGCCCTTCATAGCGATCGAGAACATCAGCAAGGTTTACGAAGCAAACGGAGAGTCCGCGAGCGTGCGCGTGCTTTCGGACGTTAACGCTGAGATCGCAGAAGGCGAGTTTGTTTGTTTGATGGGGCCGTCGGGTTCGGGCAAGAGCACGCTGCTCACGGTGGTCGGCGCGATGAATCATCCCACCGAGGGCCGCGTGCTCGTTGACGAGATAGACGTTTACGCCCTAGCCGATGAGCGCCGCGCGGACTTTCGCCGGGAATATCTCGGCTTTGTTTTTCAGCAGCATCACCTGATGCCTTATCTGAACACGATCGAGAACGCGATGCTCCCGGTTGCGACGACCAACTTGAGCGCGAAGGAGAAACGCGAACGCGCAATGACCGTGCTGGAAAAAGTCGGGCTTGCCGACAAGGCTTCACGGCTGCCGAATCAACTTTCAGGCGGCGAGCAAGGGCGGCTGGCGATCGCTCGGGCGATAGTCAACGAGCCGCCTTTGATTCTTGCTGATGAACCGACCGGCTCGCTCGATACAAAGACCGGCCGCGAAGTTATGGAAGTGTTCCTCAGGCTCAACGCGCAGGGACAGACTGTCTTTATGGTGACTCACAATCCTGAGAACTCGGCGCTAGCGCACCGGATTATTAATATCGTTGATGGGCGAATTGCCTAAGGTTCAGGGTTCCGGGTTCCTGGTTCAGGGTTCAGGGTTCAGGGTTCAGAGTTGA
The DNA here is from genome assembly GCA_038040445.1 of Acidobacteriota bacterium. NCBI lineage: Bacteria > Pseudomonadati > Acidobacteriota > Blastocatellia > Candidatus Onstottus > Candidatus Onstottus frigus. The sequence goes on from JBBPIG010000005.1 coordinate 19,987, forward strand.
AGACGCAGTTTCCTGAGTTGTCGGCTCTTGATTCGTGTTCGTTGAATCCACGACGCGGTAACACAAAACTTCAACTCTGAACCCTGAACCCGGAACTCTGAACCCTGAACCTGGCTTTAGAGTGGCGGGTCGAATCGCCCGTCTACCGCAGTCCATCCGCCGTCAACGAATAGCACCGAACCGGTAACGTAGCTCGACGCATCCGAGGCCAAATAAACCACCGGCCCGACCATCTCATCCGCGGTGGCCCATCGGCCAAACACACTCTTCGCTGCATAAGCCGCATACCATTCGGGGTGATCCTTGATGGGTCGGGTTAACGGGGTTTCGACAACTCCAGGAGCGATTGCGTTCACTCGCACTCCAGTCGATCCAAGCTCGGCCGCGAGAGCGCGCACCATCTGCACGATGCCGGCCTTGGTTGCCGCGTACACGCCCTGTCCTGGCTCAACGACCTGCGAACGAATAGACGAGAAAGCGATGATGCTGCCACTACCGCGCTCCGACATGATTCGCCCCGCTTCGCGCAAGACTCGAAACGTTCCTTTAAGATTCAGTTCGATCACTCGGTCGAACTCCGCGTCTTGATAGTCTGCGATTGGCTTGCGCACATTAGCGCCCGGCGTTGTGACGACTATGTCCAGACGCTGATACTCATCCGTGACAGCGCGAAACAGCTCCGCGACGCTTTCGGTTTGCGTGATGTCAACGAGCATTGCCGTTGCTCCGCCAGCGATCTCACGCATGGTTTTCTCGGCGGCTTCCGGGTCGACATCAGCGCAAACAACCGACGCGCCATGGGCCGCGAGTCCCTTTGCGGCAGCCTGGCCGATGCCCGACCCCGCCCCGATCACCACTGCTACGCGGCCCTCCAGGTTAAAGAGTTTTTGGTAGTCCATTCATCGCCTCACACCCAATGTTTCGCCTGACCAGTGTCACCGTGTTCGCGCGACCAAGGTAGCGAAGGATCGCAAGGCCGAACACTAAATCACAGATCGGGAAGCTGCTCGGGCGACCAGGGTGCTGAAGGATAACAACGCCTGGCCCTGGATCACAGGTCGGGAAGGTGGGCTTGCCCCCGCTCTTGGTGAGAATTGTTTCATCAAGAAAAAGCGGGGGCAAGCCCACCTTCCCGACCGCGAGCTTGAGAATCATGGCATTTGCTGGCAGTCGCATGGTCAAGCTCAGTGTGGGGTTGCCAGAGGACTTCAGATGCCTTCCCGGCCTGTGATCCTACCCATACCTTATTAACTCGCGTTTAGCTCGCGCGTTTTCCAAATAGCATTAACGCTCAACATGACCACCGTGCCTACGGCGATGCCCACAATCAGCGACGGCACGCCTCGAACTCCTCGGCCTTCAGAGATCAGCTCGAGCGCGAACGTCACAAACACAGAAGCCAACATCGATAGAATGGCCGAGCGTGCTTGGACCTTTCGCGTGTACAACCCCGCTATGAGAGGCAATAGCAACGCCGCCGACAGAAGCGTGTAGAAGATCTTCAGCGCCGAGATCACCGTCGGGAGAAAAGTACCCAGTATCGCACCGGCAACTCCGCACGCAATCGCCGAAGCTTTAGCTACTCGCATCAGTTGCTCATCCGTAGCGACAGGATTGAGGAAGGCCTTGTAGAGGTCCTTGCTTAATGAGGTGCTCAGCATGAACAACGCCGCGTCGGCCGCGCTCAGCTCAGCCGAAAAGATTGCGCCCAACAACAACGCCCCCAGCCACAGCGGCAGCGCCTGAGTCAACAACGTCGGAAGCGCCAGTTCGTGATTTGTCAGCTCCGGAAATTTGGATCGCGCGATGACGCCAATCAGCACGGGCACAATGGCGTACGCCAGCAGAGCCGCAGCGTTTGCGCCAACCCCGATGCGCACCGCTCTCTTGTCGCGCGCGCCGAAGAGCTTCTGCAACAGGCCCGGCGAGATCACGAACGACGGCGCGAGGATGGCGAGGTAGCTGATCGCCGCAGACCAGCCCTGACCTGTCACTCCGAAGTAAGCCTCGACGTTCTCCGCCCCAACCGTGGTCGTCACACTCTCCTTCAAGCCCGCGAGCCCGTTGCCCGCGCCAAGTAAGTAAATCAACACGGCCACGAAGCCCGCGATCTTAACCGTCAACTGCAATACGTTTACGCGAGCCGTCGCGTGCAAGCCTCCAAGCGTGAAGTAAGTCGTGATCACGACCGCTGCGATCGAGCAGCCGACGGGCTTGCCCACGCCCGCGACGACGTTGAGTATCCACGCGACTGCGATCAACTGACCGGCGAGAATCGACAGCGACCCAAACCAAAGAAGCAGGGCCATCGCACCGCGAACGCTTCTGTCGTAGCGAAACTCCAGATAGTCGCCGACTGTGTAGAGGTTGTGCTCCTTGGCGACGCTCCAGATCTTGGGGCCTACGGTCAGCGCGAGTATCACCGAGCCGATCCCCGCCGACCCGACCCACCACCACGCAGACAGTCCATCGCGATAGCCGAGCCCGGCTGCCCCAACAGTCGAGCCCGCGCCAATGTTCGCGGCGAGAAGCGTCGAGAAGATCAACCCGGCCCCGAGGCCTCGCCCGGCTACAAAGAAGTCGCTTGAGTGTCGCACACCTCGCGAGACGACCGCGCCAACAACGATCATCAACGCGGCGTAGGCGACAAGAATTAGAAGAAAGGTCATCGGGCTTTGCGTTTCTTTGCGGCTTGGCGTCTTTGCGTAAAACGGTTTCGCGCAAAGCCGCAAAGCCGCAAAGCCGCAAAGAACGCGAACTCTCTAGCGTCACAATTCTGTAGCGCTCGGCAATCCAGCAATCCCGCGAGCGGCGCGAACCGCGCGCAAGACCGCTTGAGCCATCGCTTCGGCGGCCAGCGCGCCAATCAACGTCACGTTAGCCGGCTTCGAAGACCTGCCGGTCGCGAGCGCAAAAATCGTGTCGCCGTCATAAGCCGTGTGCACCGGATTAATCGTCCGAGCCAACCCGTCGTGAGCCATCTGCGCAACCTTCGACGCCTGTGCTTTTGTTAGCGCCACATCAGTCGCAACGACTCCGATCGTCGTCGCTGCGCCGGCAAGAGCCGGCGGTAACGGCTCGCCCCCGAGTATCGCCGCCATCGAATTCAGCAGCGACTTACCGTCTTTCGTTCGCGCCCCGGCAACGACCTTGCCAGTCGCTGGATCAAAGACGTCGCCTACGGCGTTTACTGCCACGATTGCACCGACCGTAACGCCTTCGAGCTTTATTGCCGATGTGCCGATGCCGCTCTTCATCGCCCGCGACATTCCGAACAACTTGCCAACCGTAGCCCCAGCGCCCGCGCCGACGTTGCCTTCAACAGGCGCCGTCGTCACCGCAGCTTTGCAGGCTTTGTATCCGGCTTCAGCATCGGGCCGGATCTTCGCGTCGCCGACTCCGAGGTCGAACAGGATCGCCGCAGGAACGATCGGCACGCGAGCCACTCGCATGTCGAAGCCAATCCCGTGCTCTTCAAGGTAGCGCATCGCGCCAGTCGCCGTATCGAGCCCGAATGCGCTCCCGCCCGAGAGCATGATCGCGTGGACCGTTTGAACGGTGTTGATCGGATTGAGCAGATCGGTGTCTCGCGTTCCGGGCGCAGAGCCTCGAACATCGACACCGGCAACCGCGCCTTCCTCGGTGAGAATCACCGTACAGCCGGTGGGCCTGCGCGTGTCGGTGAAGTGCCCGACCTTGATTCCTGCGACGTCGGTGATCGAACGCCGGTCAGCAGTAGCAGTCAGAGCGCTGGCGTTATCTTCCGCTGCACGGTCAAAAGCGACTGCTGTGCGAGACGGCGCAAACACGCTAATACCTGCTGCGGTGATTGCGCCGCGCAACACTTCACGTCGAGTTGGTCTAGTCACGATCGCTCCCCCGATCTCGAGGCGGTTGAAGCAGCTTGCAGGCGCGGCCGACGGTTGGATCTACCGAACGGTTGGGATGACGGGCCGCGCACGTAACACTCAAGAAATGATACGAAACTCGCTTGCGCGGCTCCGGTCCATCCAGTTGTTGACGTACCGGTGAAGGCGAGCTCTCTCTTCTTTCTCTATTCCTTCAATCAATCTTTTCCTTGTTTAGCTCTGTCATCTGCCGGTAATACAATAATTGTTGTCCCTTATCATTTTTCTCTGACTGAAATTCAAGTGCGACCTGTGCCCTTTTCCTCATTGGCTCTGTGTGGATAAACGGCATAATGTCTTTTAGAAATGCCAGTGCTTTTTCTGAAGCGATGGCCCACTTCCACTGCCGCTTTAAGTTTGAAGGCTGTGTGATCTCTTTGTTGAATCCATGCCACTGCTTCTGAAACAGTTCGGGAATGTTTTTGGCAATGCCGACAATCACACATCGCAATGTATAAGCGTCTTTACCGGACTTATTTATCACTATTGAGCCTCTTGCCTCAAACATTCCGGCAAGCCAAGAAAGCTCCAAGTCACGAGACGGTTCAGATTTCATTGCTGTCATAAGTCTATCCGAGAACCCGAATCTTATTGATAAAGGCCTCTCTACGGATCATGCAGGCGTTCCAACAAGTGCGGGGATGAATGGCAGATCGAACCTTACAGCTCGATCGGGCTGAGCCGGAATCTGCCCGACAGCTTCCCAGCCGTGATCTCTGAGAAACCTATCTAACTCGTTTGAGGTGAGAAGATCTTGAAAAATCGCATCGAGCGTATATCCAATATCTTCCATCAATTCAGACCAAGTCTCAGCCTGGACCGTAATGCCGAGAGGTTCGCACTCTGCAATCCAATCGCCGCTTTTCGCCTTGAAACAATTCAACGGCAGCTTTGTGTTGATGTGTATGACATCGATGGGCATGGCAGAGACCAGAATACGCTGAGTAGCTATGCGAAACAAGAGGTCAACAATATTACCGGATCAAGGCAGAACTTCGCGATGTCCGCGTCGCGCTCGACGTGGATGTGTTGCGGCTCATCGCGGTCCCCGGCGTAGAAGAAAAACCTGTACGGTCCGGTTCTGAAGACAGTGGGCATAGGTTAGTAGTTCGCGTGTGTGTTGCCAGCTTCAGCGGCCAATTGTCACTCGACTCCCACCAACTTCATTGTCCCCAGCGCCATCGCCTTGCAAGCAGCCGTCAGATGCTCGATCTCGCAATACTCATCAGGTTGATGCGCAAGGTTGAGTATCCCCGGCCCGTAAGCTATGCACTGCTCGATGCCGGCGATCCGCGAGAAGTGCTTTTGATCATAAGTGCCCGGGCTGGCGATCAGCGGCGGTTCGCGGCCGACAGTTTCGGTGATCACAGCGCTCATCGTTTTCACAAGCTGCGACTCGGGCGCGGTCATCGTCGGATGGACGATCATCAAATCCTTCAACTCATATTGAAGCTCGGCGTCATCGGCGCGCAATTGCTCGATCAGCTCGATGAACTCTTCGCGCGCGTCTTCGAGCTTCTCTTCGATCAGGAACCGGCGGTCGAACACCGCTCGACACAGATCGGCGACGCAGGGCGTTTGAGGCGAGTCGGGATCCTGACCGCCGACAATCGCGTTCACGTTGATCGTAGCGCTGCGAGCGCCTTCGGGCTCGACCGGCATTCGAGTCCGGCGCTCGGCAAGCTTAGGCTTGAGCTGACGTTCGATTCGCTCGATCAGCCGGGCCATTCGATCAATCGCGCTCACCCCCAGAAACGGCATGCTGCCGTGGGCGATTCGTCCGTGCATCAAGACTTCAAACCAATACACGCCGCGGTGGCCCAAACAGATCCGATCGTAATCGAGCGGCTCGGTGATGATCACGTAATCGATCAGATCCGGTCTGACATAGCCATGCTCGGCAAGATACGCTACGCCTGCGAACCCGCCGCTCTCTTCATCGACGGTTGCGCTCTGTTCAACCGATCCCGCGAGCTTGAATCCCGCGCGGCGAATCGCCTCGACTGCGAACAACGACGCGGCGATCCCGGCTTTTTGATCAGTCACGCCGCGGCCATAAATTCGTCCGTCTAGCATCTCGGCGGCGAACGGATCGAGCGTCCACCCGGCGCCCGGCGGCACTACGTCGATGTGGCCGTTGAAGTGAAGCGTGGGATGAAAGCGCAAGCCGTTCAGATGACCGATGACGTTGACGCGCGGATGTTCGGGCGTGCATTCGGGGCGGCCGGCCGCTTCGATGAAGCTCACCTCGTAGCCGAACTCTCTTAGCTTATCGCCGACGAAGTGCGCGCAATCTTTGTAGTTTTCGCCCGGCGGGTTGACGGTAGGAATGCGGACGAGTTGCCGAAGCCACTCGACCATTTCATCAGCGAGGTCATCGACGCGGGCCAGGACTTGTTTCTCAGGTGTCGTCATGTTCTGAAGCGTTCGTAGTTCGGCCTTCAGGCGGAAGTTCGTAACGCTCGCCGAAGAGACTAACATACCAACTGGAACCTAAGGCCGAACTACGAACCTCTTCATACGCGAACCAAGACTCACGCCGCCAACCCTGAGCGAATCGCCTTCTCGACCGCGTCGCAGAACGTGTCGATATCGGGCAGCGTCGTGTAGACGTTCGGCGTGACCCTGATCCCCTTGAATTCGTCGTGAGCGATCGGCGCGCAGATGATTCGATAACGTTCCCAAAGGTGCGCGCAAAGCTTGGCGTGATCGGCGCCTTCCACGCTGAAGTTCGCCAGCCCGCAAGACTGCTGAGGATCGTAAGGCGTCAAAATGCGCACACCCTTAATCGTCTCGAGCCGGCGCGCCCAACGGTCCTTTAAGAAGCGAAGCCGCGCGGCTTTTCGTTCGCTGCCTATGCCTTCGTGGAAGGTGAGCGCTTCGGAGATCGCGTTGTGATTAGCCGCCGGGTGCGTGCCAATCTCTTCAAACTTGCGAATGTCGTCGTCCTGTTTCTTGTCGGCGGCCATCAACGGCCATAGCTTTGCGATCTTGGATTTTCTAACGTAGAGAAAGCCGGTGCCGTGAGGAGCGAGCAGCCACTTGTGCAGACTCGTGCCGTAGTAGTCGCAGTCCAGATCGGCGTGCTTGAACGGGAAATGCGCAAACGCGTGCGCCCCGTCGACGATCACTTCGATGCCGCGCTCGCGTCCCAGTTGGCAGATTCGCTTGATTGGAAATATCTGGCCGGTCAGGTTGGTGATGTGACAGACCAGGATGACTCTGGTCTTCGGAGTGATTGCGCGCTCGAACCGTTCGAACAGATCATCCATCGAGGGCGGCGGAACCGGGAACGAGATCGTCTTGAGCTTGATGCCGTCGCGCCGTTCGCGTTGCCGCCACGAAGTGAGCATTCTCGGATAGTCCTGATTGGTTGTGAGCACTTCGTCGCCGGGCTTCAGGTCCAACCCGAAGATACAGATCTCGAGCGACTCGCTTGCGTTTCGAGTTATCGCCATTTCCTCGGGGTCGCAGCCGAACGCGGCGGCCAGTCTGCGGCGCACGCCTTCGACTTCGGGCTCGAGCACCTTCCACATGGTGATCGTCGGCGCCGAATTTGAGAACTCGAGGTAGCGGCGCATCGCGTCTTGAACGATGCGGGGGGAAGGGCTCACGCCGCCATTGTTGAGATTGATCAGCGAACGATCGACGGTGAACGCTTGCTGAATCTCGCGCCAGAAGTCTTCATCGGCGGCGATCTTGTCCGGAGAGGCTGCGCCTGCGGCTCGCGAAGCTGCAAGAATGCGATCGATGCCGCCTTCGCGAAGTGAAGCGAGGCTGGCCACGGTAGCCGCGCTGCCGACCGATCTTAGGAAGGTTCGTCTCGTAAACATGCGATTGTCCTCTCGCCCGATGCTCATTGCGGCTGTAGCGCAATAAGCAGGGGCACGTCTGACCACAGGAGTATCCGCTCAGTCAGGTGTTCGTGCCGGGTGAGCGGTGGCCCCATCTCGCTGATTCTCCCGGTTCGTTCAAACTCCCGAAGTGATGCCGAACTTTCTCGTTTGGAACGGCGCGATTTTATCACAGGACCGCCCTCATCGAAACAAATCAAGCTCGGGAACGCGGATCAACTCGCGGCCTGACGCATCGCGCGATTCATAGTCGAAGCCGCGAATGATCGCGACGGGGATTCCAACGCTCTTCTTCATCACCAGCTCCGCCGCCGAGGCAAGCTCGTCCGCAATTGCGATGACGGTGACTTGCAACGGGCGACCGTGTGAGTCCTTCTGGCCGCGATAGTCGATCAGCGGCGCTATGCCCGAGACCCCGAGCGCGACGTTCACCAGTCCCTCGCGCCACGGGCGGCCGAAGGTGTCAGACACAATCACCGCGAGGCGTACCCCGAATGCCTGTTTAAGCGCTGTCTGAATCCTTCGAGCTGATTCGTCGGGATCTTTGGGCAGCAGAGTCACCATCCCTTCGGCGACGTTTGAAGTATCGACGCCCGCGTTGGCGCACACGAAGCCGTGCTCGGTCTCCGAGATCAGCACACCGCGCTCCATGCGAACGATCCGCTTCGACTCGCGCAGCACGACTTCAACGACGCGAGCGTCTTTGTCATAAGCGGCGGCCCACTCTCGAGCGCGTGATGAGGGTGTAACAGAATCCAGATGCACGATCCGGCGTTCGGCTTTCGAAATGATCTTCTGCGCGACGACGAACACATCGCCGTCGACGACTTCGATCCCGGCATCGCCGAGAGCCGTAGCGATCAGAGAGGCGACATCATCGCCGCCGGCCACTTCCGGCATTCCCGGTAGTCCGATTAGTTCGATCTTGGTGGTCACAATCTTTGCGTGCTTTGCGGCTTTGCGCGAGGGCCTGCTTCTACCGCAAAGGCGCAAAGCCGCAAATCAGCGTCTCACATCCTGCAGCCGTTCGAAAGCTCTCATCTCACTCAAAGCGGCGACTGTTTGGGCGCCGCCGCCTTCTTCGAGCAAGTGAGCTACATCGGCGGGTTCGTCGATGTCCAGCGCGATGCGAGGGTTATTCACAATCATGCATTCAACACCAACGCGCGCTGCTTCTTGCTGGTGCAACGCGCGCGAATCAGGACCGAACCGCGACGGAAACAGATACGGCGGCGTGCGAATAATCGCGTTCGTGCCTGTACCCTCTCGCGAAGGCACAAGCAGCGCGCCGGGCGACTCAAGCTCGATCGAGAGAAGCTCGTCGATGTCCGCGCCTCGCACAAGTGGCAGGTCGGCGGGCAGCCTCATCACCGTATCGAAGCCGCGTTCGCTCAGTATGCGCGAGGCCCAATCAACGGACGCGCTTTCCGAGACCTGCGATTCTTCGATCAACACATCCCATCCGAGTTCGCGCGCGCGGTCGACGGCCGGCGCAAAGCTTGTAACCATCACGACCCGATCTGGCTTGCGCGCCGCGGCGACTGCCCGGCTAACGTCTTCGAACATCGCCCAAGCCAGGCGCCGACGCTCCTCGGCTGACAGCAAGTCTGCAAGCCGAGTCTTCGCATTGGTTGGATCTTTGATTGGGATGAGAAGCGCTTTCATATCGATGTGGCGCCTGATTCAGTGACCCCGATATCGTGAAAGGGATTCAACATTTCGAGGACCAACCGCGCCAGATGCTGCTTGTCATCGAGGGTCTTCATGACCGTGTCAGTGCTAAACACCCGCATACCGAGCGATTGGATGTCCGCTGCTTGTTCGTAGTCCGTTTCGTCAAGGATGAAGACATCCAGGACATCGTCGTAGATCTCCGCGACGGCGCTTGCCGAAACCTCATGCCCGAGGTCGCTCAGCATGTCAGCCGCCGGACCCTTCAGAGCTCTTCCCCCGACGATCGGCGTAATGGCGACGACCGTCGCTCGAGTTTCTCGTAGAGATTCTCGCACGCCGGGCACTGCGAGAATCGGGCCGATGCTGATGAACGGATTGCTCGGACAAATGATCACTGCATCAGATTCCAGAATCGAATTCAAAACGCCGGGCGCAGGCTCGGATGAGTCGATGTTATCAAACTGAATTGCACGCACACGCGGCTCGCACCTTCGACGCACGAAGTACTCTTGAAAGTGCATCTCGCCTTCGTCAGTCACCACTCGCGTGGGCGTGTAAGCGTCGGTCATCGGCAGAATCGTCGAGCGAACGCCAAGCGACCGGCGGATGAAGTCGGTCACTTCGCTGAGCGAGCGGCCGCTTCGAAGCCCGTTCGTCCGGAAAATGTCTGTAGCCAGATCCCGATCACCAACGTTGAACCACGCCGCTTCGCCGTAGCGCGCGAGCCATCGCAAGCATTCGAACGTGTCGCCCTTCAGTCCCCACCCGTTGTCTTCGTTGATTTCGCCCGCGAGCGTGTAGGTGATCGTGTCGATGTCGGGGCAGATGCGAAGTCCGAACAACTCGATGTCGTCGCCGGTGTTGGCAATGATTGTGATGTCCTCGGGCGGCATCACGCGCGCGAGTCCGAGGAGAAACTTCGAAGCGCCGACGCCTCCTGCCAATGCCGTGATTTTCATATTCATGGGTTCAGGGTTCAGGGTCTAAGTTCAAGGTTCCGAGTTCCGGGTTCAGGGTTTCTGGTTCCTAGTTTCTGGTTTCTTGTTGCTGGTTCCGCGCATTCCAACATGTCTTTTCTGATTTTTGGTTACGAGCCTGGAATCAGAAACCAGAAACCAGAAACTAGGAACCAGAAACCCTGAACCCGGAACTCGGAACTCGGAACCTTGAACTTAGACCCTGAACCCTGAACCGTTAGGCACGCCCTACAGACCAATTACTCGATAGCGCGCGGTCTTGATCTTGTGCCTTCGATTGATGCCGATCGCGAGCACGGTCATCCGCTCGAGCGTGCGCGCGCTGTAGAGCGTTCCGGCATCGACGGCTCGCAAGCCCTTGATGAACGCGATCGCTTCCATCACTCGCGACTTCGCTTCTTTCGAATCGCTGGCCACGAACGAATCGCAATCGAGAGGCTCATCGATTTCGGCTAGCAGGTGAGCCGGCTCGGTCTTGAAAGCGGCAACGAGCGGGATACTCTCCGGCAGCAGTTTCTTGAGGTGCTCGCTCGCCGAACCTTCCGGAAGCTCAACGTAGCGCACACGGCCCTGCTCGAACGAGACCGGCACGGTTATGTCGATCAAGATCGAGCCTTCGCCGAAATCCTGCCGGTGAGTTTCGAGCGTGGAAGCCGCGTGCGCAAACGGAACTGTGAGCAGCGCGAACTCGCACCCGGCGATCACATCCCGATTCTCACCGTAGCCGATGCGTGGCGACGCCAACTGCCCCGCGCGCACATCCAGGAGTTGATTCAGCTCATCGGCGGTGGCCTTTGCGCGATCGAGGGTGCGCGAACCGATCGACACTTGCGCACCAGCCAGCGCCCATCGAAGCGCCAGCCCGCGGCCTTCTTCGCCGGTGCCGCCGATGAGTCCTACGCTGAGTTCGTTGATGTTCATTCTTGTATGAGCTCACTCTCGATCCTGCTTCCGAAACGCCTGGTCAACGTTGCCACCTGGCAGAGTGAGTGTCAACGCGGTCTTTCGCGACATGCGGTCCTTCGCTCGGAATGGGCGACACGCTTCTGCACGACGAACTTCGAGCTTGCTCATACCCACTTCGTCAGAAGTGGGTGGCTGATGCTGTAGCCTACAAGAAAGCACCGCGTCCCCTCTCACGAGGTGGGTATGCGCGAGCAAGTGGCGCCAGTCGCAACCGTCACGAATCGTTCGAGGCCTTGGACCAGGGAGTCGAGGCTGGCCTAGAAGAATCTTGACTCTATGATTTACACGCGGGTATGATCAAATTGCTCTTCTCAGACGACACCGTTACGTTGCTTCAAGCAACGTGAGCACAATCGAGATTGAACTTTAGGGCAGCCCCGTAAACAGGTACAACATATGAAGCATGTTTTCACCGCATTCTGTTGCATAGCCATCCTCACCGTTGTCGCGCTGGCTTCCGACTCGGCATCAAACCCGAACTTAATGCCGCTCGATCAAGTTCGCCCGGGAATGAAGGGTTACGGCATGAGCGTATTTCAGGGTTCAAAGCCCGAGCGGTTCGAGGTCGAAATCCTTGGAACACTCGAGGGCATGCCCAACCCTAAACAGAGCATCGTGATCGCGCGTTTGAGCGGTCCGCTTGTCGATCGCACCGGAGTATTCGCGGGCATGAGCGGCAGCCCGGTCTACATCGACGGCAAGCTGGTCGGCGCGGTGGCCTATGCGTTTCCGTTCGCCAAGGAGCCTATCGCCGGAATCACGCCGATCAAAAACATGATCGACATCTTCGAACAAGGGCAAAAAGAAGAGCAGCCTCGATCGAGCCAAAGCGTCAGCTTCAAGACACTGATAGGGCAGAGCACCACCACTTCATTTGATTTGCTGCCTGCTTTGCCTTCCGCGCAACTCGGCGCTCGAGCCGCAAGCAATGTTGCGCTGATGCCTTACGTCGGTCAAACCATTGTTCCCATTGCCACGCCCGTAACCTTTTCAGGCATTTCTCAAAACGTGCTCGAAGCGTTCGCCGGCGACCTGAGAAAAATCGGCATTCAACCGATTGCCGGGGTGGGCGGTGGATCGAGCCTCGGGCCAATGGTTCCGGCCAACGAAGACACGTTGGCGGCGGGCTCATCCGTAAGCGTGCAATTAGTGCGTGGAGACTTCACGATCGACGCTGCCGGCACGGTGACCTATCGCGACGGCGGGCGCATCTACGCGTTCGGCCATCCGTTTCTCAGCTCAGGCGCCACAAGCTGGCCGATGGCAGAGTCGTCGATCGTTACAGTCGTGCCAAACTTGAACAACTCATTCAAGCTTTCGGCGGCCGGCAATCTGGTCGGCTCGATCAATCAGGATCGCTCTGTCGGGGTGTATGGCCAGTTGGGTGAGAAGCCGCGAATGGTTCCAGTCCGCCTGACCGTTCATACCAGCCGGAACAAGACCGAGAGCTACAGCTTCGAAATAGTCTCTGATCCGTTTCTGACTCCGCTGCTGACCCGGATAACAATGTTCTCGGCAATAACCGCGACCGAGCGTCAGATTGGAAACCAGACGCTTAAGCTCGGCGGCCGCATCCAGATTAAGGGGCAGCCGGACATCCTGCTCGACAACAGCTTCGCTTCGCCGAACGGCGCGGCGCTGTTTGCGGTGAACGCGGTCGCGCAACCGCTGGCAGTATTACTCAACAGCGGCTTCAACGCGCTTGACCTGCGCGGCATCGAGCTCGACGTCACCTCGACCGACAGCCGATCGAGCGGCAGCTTGAACCGGTTGTGGGTAGACAAGACTGAAGTGCGTCGCGGCGAGAGCATCGAGATGCAAGCGTTTGCCCGAAACGACAACGGCAGCGAGTTCGTCGAGCGAATACCGTTGATGATTCCGGCCGACGCGCCGATTGGCCCGGTAGTGATCACGGTCGGCGACGGCGCCTCGCTCAATCAAGCGGACCGCGCACAGCCATCTGCGGATTTCTCGCCGAGGGATCTGGGTCAACTGGTTCGCGCCATCAACAAGCTGAAGAGGAACAATCGGCTCTACGTCAGGGTGTTGCGCCCGGGGACCGGCGCCATCGTCAACAACGAAGAGATGCCGGTGCTGCCGCCGTCGATGCTGGCGACGCTCGGATCGAGCCGCACATCCGGCGGCTTCACGCCGCTGTCGGTGGCTACGCTTGCTGAACACGAGCTTCCGCCGTCGCAGTTCATCATCAGCGGTCAGCAGACGATAACAATCAACGTGGTCCGGTGACTGAGGAGTCCCGAGTAAACAGAATGAGCACACGAGAGTTCGGAAAGCCCGCGACACCAGCGGGCTTTTTGATGCCCGCAACGAGCTTACTTTTCAACATGATTGAAATCAAAGTACCATCGGGCATAGAAGGTTTCGTGGAGGACAAGGACCTCGCAAGGAGCCTTCGGAACGAGAAGATCATCCCCGCGCTCAATGCTGGAGAACGAGTAGTCATTGACTTCTCTGAAGTGAAATACGCAACTCAATCCTTTGTGCATGCGTTGGTCGGCGAAGCTTTAAGGCGCTTCGGGGACAAGGCTCTCAATGAGATAGAGTTTCGTAATTGCTCTCAACAACTGAAAAGCGTAATCGAACTTGTAGTCGACTATTCATTCACCAGCTTTATTGGACAGGGAGTAGTTGAGTCGGCGCAGTTTGAAAGGAAGATTTGATGCTCGAACATTTGCTCCCGCGCACATCGTCACTCGCGCTGGTTTTTCTTCTTACAACGTATGTTTCCGCGCTAGCCGTCGGCCCGATCTTCTGGGAGATTTCAAAACAGGACGACGTCATCAAGGGAGACGCGCGTGGAGTTTCGATAGCCCAGAACGGAACGATCACGCTCGCGCCTTCATTCACGCTCGTGTACGACACAAAAGAAGCGTACATCTGGTCGAGCGCGACCGACACGGCGGGAAACATCTATTTAGGCACGGGACACGATGGGCGAATCTTCAAGGTGACGCCCAATGGCGAGGGCCGCTTGCTGTACGATGCACTCGAGCTTGACGTCACCTCGCTGGCCACAGATCCGCAAGGCAATCTTTATGCGGGCACGTCGCCCGAAGGCAAGGTCTACAAGATCGCAGCCGACGGCAAAGAATCTGTGTTCTACGACCCGGCGGACAAGTACATCTGGTCGCTCGCGTTCGACGCGGCGACTTCGACGTTGTACGCGGGCACGGGCGACAAAGGGGTGATCTATAAGATCGACTCGACAGGGAAGGCTACGGTGCTGGTGGACACAAACGAGACCAACATCGTCTCGCTGGCTCTCGACAAGAGCGGCAATCTGTTAGCTGGAACCGATCCGTCGGGTCTTCTGTTGCGCGTTTTCCCGAATGGAAAGGTGTTTGCGTTATTCGACTCTCCGATGCAAGAGATTCATAGTGTGGCCGTCGCAGCGGACGGATCAATTTTTGCGCTTGGCGTCAATTCGCAAGCCGCGCAACGCTTGTCCTCCGCCGGGGTGTCGACTACTACTTCCCTGTCAACCGAAGGCGTGGTTACCATCTCCACCGGAGACGACCAGGAAGAGAGGACGACCTCGGGGTCTGACATCTCATTCGCATCGGGCCAGGCGCAGAGCCGCAGTAAAACCGATGGCGCCAGGAGCGCTCTGTTTCGCGTGCTGCCCGATGGAGGCAGCGACGTTTATTGGCGCTCGAATGACACCATGGGTTTCGGACTCAAGCCCCTGCCCGACGGCCGTGTGCTTGTGGGCACGGGCAGCAAAGGCCGCATTTATCAGATTGGGGCCGACCGCTCGCACACGCTGCTGATTCAATCGGCGGAGGATCAAACGTCTACGATCGCTTCGGTGGGCGAGAACCTGTACGCCACGTCGAGCAATCTCGGGCGGCTCTATCGAATCGGGCGCGACCCGGTGAGCGAGGGCACATACATCTCGTCTGTGCGCGATACCAGGTTCGCGGGTCAGTGGGGCGTCATAACCTGGCGTGGTTCCGCGGGCGTCGAGCTTCAGACGCGCAGCGGCAACACCGAGGCTCCAGATGCGACATGGAGCGATTGGTCGCCGGCTTACCGGAACGCATCCGGCGATCAGATCACCAGCCCGCGCGCTCGCTTCATTCAGTGGCGCGCAGCGCTGCGGAGCGCGTCCGCTAGTCCTGCATCGGCGGGCTCCAGACCAGGCGGAGCGCAGCTTCAGTCAGTGGTAGTCGCGTATCTGCCGCGCAATCAAGCGCCCGACATCGCGTCGGTGAACGTCATGGCTCCGGGAGTGGCGTTTCAGGAAATGCCCATGGCGGTCGATCCATCGATCGCGTCGTCCGGACTCGATCCGCAGTTGTTCGGCGTTGTGATGAATGTGCCTCCCCGCCGCTTCTTTCAAAAGGGGGCGCGCACGTTGAGCTGGCAAGCGACCGATCCGAATGACGATACGCTTAGCTACAAGGTGTTTTATCGAACGCTGGGCGAGAGCGAATGGCATGTGCTGGCCGAGGGTCTTTCGCAGAACTACTACACCATTGACGGCAATCGACTCCCCGACGGAACTTATCTATTCAAGATTGTGGCGACCGACGAGCCGGGCAACACCAAAGAGATGGCGATGGCCGACGAACAAGTAACCGACGCGATCGAAATCGACAACACGCCTCCGGCGATCAAAGTGACCGGCCCGACGATCGTGGGTCAGACAGCAGAAGTCCTCTTCGATGCGACCGACTCGACCAGCCGCATAGTGCGTGGCGAGTATAGCGTCGACGGTAGCACCTGGCAGTTGATCTTTCCGGTGGATGGGATCGCCGACTCGGCTCGCGAAAGCTTCAAAGTCAAAGCACCCTTCGTTAAGCCGGGCGAGCATCTGATCGCATTTCGCTGCGCGGATTCGAGCTCGAACGTCGGCACCGCCAAGGTCACCGCGACCGTGCGGTAGGGATGCGTGATTCGTGATGCGTGAAGTGTGATGCGTGAATGCGTGAATGCGTGGATGCGTGATGCGTGAAGTTGTGATGCTGATTCGTGAAGTGTAAAGCATAAAGCTCCCAGCTTCACGCATCACGCATCAGTTTTCATCCGATTCGCAAGATCATGCACTTCAGATAATGAGTCTCGGGCATCGAGATCAACACCGGATGATCTCGCGCCTGAGTGCGCTTCTCTACTATCTGCACGCTGCGGCCCGCGTCCGCAGCAGCATCGGCGAGCACGTTCAAGAATGACTCTTCGCTCATATGATACGAGCAGGTGGAAGTGATCAGCGTGCCGCCGGGGGTTAGCATCTTCATTGCTCGCAAGTTGATCTCTTTGTAGCCGCGGGCCGCCGCTTCAATCGAACCGCGGTTCTTAGCAAAAGCCGGCGGATCAAGGTTGATCACATCGAAACGCTCGCCCGCGTGCTCCATCTCGCGTAAGAAGTCGAACACGTTCGCCTCGATTAACTCGATATTGCCCGTGCCATTCAGCTCGGCGTTTCGCCTGGCCGCCGCGATTGCCGGAGCTGAAACGTCAACGGCGATTACGAGCTCGGCTCCGCGCGCCAGGTGAAGCGCGAATGCGCCTTGATACGTAAAACAGTCGAGCGCTCGGCCACGAGCGTAGCCGCGTGCGGCGATCCGGTTCTCGCGCTGATCCAGGAACATGCCGGTCTTTTGTCCTTCGACCAGATTAACAGCGAGCCGCACTCCGCTCTCCTCGATAATGAGTTCGGCGGGGTCTGAGCCGTAGACCACGCCCGTCGTGCGAGGCAAGCCTTCGAGATCGCGAACCCGCGCTTCATTGCGCTCGACGATGGCACGCGGATGGTATCGCTCGACCAGCAGCTCGATCCACATCTGCTTGAGCGCGTCCATGCCCTGCGACAGGGTTTGAATGACGAAGCAGTCGTTGTAACGATCGACGATCAGTGACGGCAGCAAATCGCTTTCGCCGTAGACCAGCCGGTACGCAGTCGTGCCGCCCACGAGCTGGTTACGCAATCGCTCGGCAGACATAAGCCGCGCGAGCCAGAAGTCTCTGTCGATCTCGACGTCCTCGAACGCGACCATGCGAAGGGCTATCTGCGAACGCGAGCTGAATAGCGCGCGACCGATCACCCGGCCGGCCGAATCCGAGACGGATACGAGATCACCCGGCCGCGCCGCTTTCGCCTCAGACACGTCGCTTCGGTAGACCCAGCAGTGCCGCGCCCGCACCCGTTGGACGCCTCGCTTTGTTATGGTGACCGTTGTCGGCATCGCAGTGTGACTCTATGATAACCGGTGAACGATGACAAACGGCGACCGCTCAAAAGAATCGGAGATCGCAGTCTATCTCGGGCTCGGCTCGAACATCGGGGACCGCGAAGCTAATCTGCGCGAAGCCATTGAACGCATCAAAGCGCTAGGGCTTGAGATCAAGAGCGAGTCGTCTCTTTACGAAACAGAACCCGTTGGCTTCACGGATCAGCCGTGGTTTCTGAATCAGGTGATCGAGACGACGATACTTGCTGGACTGACGTCGGAATACGGGCCGGTTCTCTGGGATCCCGAGGCGATCGCCACCGTTGGAGCCGAGGCTGTTCTTTCCGAACTACTCAAAATTGAGCGCGAGATGGGGCGCGAACGCACAATCGCAAACGGCCCTCGGGTGATCGACATCGATTTGCTTCTGTTTGGCGACCTGATCATCGCGCATTCGAAAGATGACGAAGAGTGGCCGTTCATAGACCGAAACGACGTCTTCGTGCCTCACCCGCGCATGCACGTGCGCCGCTTCGTGCTCGAGCCGCTATGCGAGATCGCGCCCGAGATTGTGCACCCTGTACTGAAAACGTCCTGCCGCAAAATCCTCGCTTCGCTTGATGATCCTTCAGCGGTTAGACTCTACAATAAAAGTCGATGACTGAGCGAAAGACAGGGCTAGTTGAGTTAGAACACATTTACCGGGATGAGTGACATCGTGTCGTTACCGAAGATGTCGATCACTTTCACGCCGATGATGTATCGGCCCGGATTGTCGTACGTGTGCGGGGCGGAGAGCAATTCGAGATCGCGCTTCTTGCGGGTGCGGAAGCTTTGCCATTCGTTCTCGAAAATGTATGCGCCGGTCCACTGATCTTCAAATAGGATAAGCTCGCCGTCCGGCTGAATCACGCCGGGCAATCTGCTATCGGAAAAGGCGGTGTGCGGAGCGCTGATGATCTCCTTGCGGCTTTCGTAGTTGAAATCCACCGCCCAGTAATCCACCCAATCCGTCCACTGCTTGGTCAGAACGTCACGTGTGATGATGCCTTGCTTGTCTTTGCTCAGCTTGATGAGCTGGCCTTGTTCGCAGACGACTTCGCTCTTGCCTTCTTCATTTCGGCAGCGATCGAATCCGCGATGCCTTGCGAATAGTAGACCGAGAAATCAGTCAGCTCCACCGAAAGCGTGAGCTTGTCTTTCGGATCGAAACGCGGAGTGACTTCGATATAGGCCACGTCAAAGAAACGCACCTGGCCTTTCTCGACCGCGCGCTTGTCGAAGTCTTCGGGCGGAATCGTTTTGGGCGCGAGGTCAATTCCCTTTTGCTTCGCTTCGTCGAGCGAGGCGGGGAACAGGCCCATCTCGAACTCGAACGCCAGCACATCTACGCGCGTTGCGCCGCGCTTACGGCATTCGGTGATGACTTCTTCAATGAAGAGACGCCCGACTGGCAGATTGATTGGACCGATGACGACGAGCCGCCCGGCGTTCTTGCCGTGGAAGAAGCCCGCTTCCGGCAGAGGCTCGGCGCGGTAGGCCTTCAGGATCAACTCGCGGAATTCCTGTTCCTTGAGTGCGAGCGCCTGCTGCTTCTTTTTGCCGGTGAGCCGGCCGGAGACGTTGAGGTAAACCTGACGTTCGTAACGGCCGAGGTTCAAGACTTCAAAAGCGCGGAACGGTTTGCCGGTGGCTTTCAAGTCGCGCTGCACTTGAATGAGCCGCTTGCGTGTCGTGTGGATGCCGAACTTGCCGAGGTCAGTGGCGATCCATTTGCGGCTGAGCTTTTCAGCTACGGCGGCCGTTGTGCCGCTGCCGCAGAAAAAGTCGGCAACGAGATCCCCTTCGTTGCTGCTGGCTTCGATGATCCGCTCAAGCAAAGCTTCCGGTTTCTGCGTGGGATAATCTGTGTCCTCGCGAGCTTGAGAGTTAACAGGATTGATGTCTGCCCAAACGGATTGAAGCGCGAGGCCGTCCGATTCATCGAGGTAGCGTTTATATTCTGGAATCCCGCTCTTCGTGTAGATCAAGCGACCTGATTCGTGCAGCCCTTTCATCTTGTCCTTCGTCCATCGCCATGTGCGGATGTGTCCATTCCATTCGTAGGTGAGATTCGGGCGGTCCGGGTTTTGATTCAGGCAATTGTCTTTGCGATACCGCCGGCCATCCGGATCAGTGAATCGGTACTTTGACGCGACGTAGTCTTCATTCAGCGGCTCGTAGAGTTGATTCCAGACCGGGCCGTCTGCCTTTGAGTAGAACAGGGTCGAGTCGTGTGTCGCCGGATAGTATTCGCCGTGGCTACGCGAAGAGACGCGCTTCCAAATGATTTCGCGGCGTGAATTCATTCGCCCAAACACCTCGTCCAGAACTCCGCGGATGAAGTGGTTTACCGCTGGGCCGATATGGAGATAGATGCTGCCTTCGATATGCATCAAATCGCGCATGAGAATCAGGCGTTCGTAAATCATGGCGATGAACGAATCCGCGCCGCGGCCCCACGTGTCGCGGTAGGCGATTTGTTCAAGAAGGTTCGGCTCTTTGTGAAAGGTCTCTCCGCCAATCTCGATGTCCATGCTGAAGTTGGCGCCTACATCGAACGGCGGATCAATGTAGATGAGCTTCAGCCCGCCCGCCTCCTCGATCTGACGCCGCAGCGCCCCGGCTTTGAGCGATGAGAGAATCAGCTTGTTGTCGCCCAGATGAGTTTGTTGGTCCAGCCCTTGAGCTGACGCCCGCGCGTGTCGAACAGCTCGGCTTCCTGCTCGGTCGCTTCTTTGCGCGGTTCGTCGATATGTTCGAGCGTCTGAAACGGAAGTATGGCCGTTGAGACTTCGCGAGTCTTGCCGTTCCAGACAAGCTCGACCTCGCGCTTGTCCTCAAAAAGAATGAACCGGTATTTCTCCGGGAGCGGTTTGTCCTCATTGATCAGCTTGATGAGGTCGCGCTTCTCGGCATCGGAGAGCTCATATTTTTCGGCGTCGTGCTGTCGTCGCATAGGATCTCGTTACCTAGTTTAATACCTAGTTTCCTTCCAGTACCTAATTCAATACCTGCTTAATCAGGTAATACCCAATTGGCAACATTCTCTGAGCGAATGCCCTGTTTACTACCCCACTCAGAGTTAGTACCCTCTTTATTACCCTCTTAAAGAGTTATTACCCTCTTTCGCCATTTTGCTCCCGGGCCGCGTCCTAGGCACTCGATTCGTCCGCCCGCCTTCAAATCACGCAGCAACCAACGGATCATATCGCGACTAACGCCGGGACAGAGCTTTTCCAAGTCCGTGATGCCAAACTCGCCGTCAATCGATTCAATCGCCTGCTCAACGAGTTCGGTCTTCGCGCCACGTGGTGACTTAACCTGATCAATACGCGCCTCAAACTCTTTGCAGGCCTGGGTCAGGGTGTAGAGCAAGAAATTGATCGTTGGCCAGGGATCGTGTTTGCCTTCGTGCCGGCCTTGAGAGCTTTGCTCGAGCACTTCGTAGTAGCGTTCCTTGTTCTGCTCGATAAGGCGTTCGAGGCTGATGTAGCGGCCCACTTCCAGCCCACAGTGGTAACAAGCAAGGAGGAACAGCAAACGAGAAGCGCGGCCGTTACCGTCGCGGAACGGGTGGATACAGAGGAAGTCAAGATTCAGAGCCGCGGCAAGGACAAACGGATGAACCCATTTCTCACGAACGCCTCGTTGCCACAACTCGATCATCTCGGCCATCGCTTTTGGTGTCTCTTTCGGGTTTACGGTTCTGAAACGAACGCGGCTGCGGCCATCAGCGAAGGTCTGGATGATGTCGACGCCCTGTTCCTTGTACTTACCTGCATCCCAGATTTCACCGCGGGAAAGTGTGTGAAGTTTCTTGATCGTAGCTTCGGAGATCGGCAGCTTCGGGCCGCGCTCGTGAATAAGTTTGAGCGCATCTCGATAGCCGCGCACTTCTTCCTCATCTCGGTCACGGAGGGCAGCTTTGCCAAAAATCAGCGTGGTGATGCGAGATTTGTCGACTTCGACGCCTTCGATGCGGTTCGAGGAGATGGTGCTTTCAATGAGCGCGTGGTCCCGAAGCACCTTCAGTTTTTGCGGCGACTGGCGGGTGAACAGTTCCTGTTTGCCGCGCGCTTCGGCGAGGTCGGTCAAATACCACGTTGTCCGCATGGGCAGCGTGGTCGGTTCGGCGGCGAGTAGTCGGAGAGTCATCATGGCTTTACTTGTATTCGGCGAAGTCGGCTTCGCACGATCAGCGTTTCTTCGATCCTTTCCGTTCGGCTTTGGAGGTGGTCAGCGGTTTGGTTGTCTTGGCCGGCTCTGTCAGCGCGAGAAAGTTGTCACCGGTCACGACCTTTCGGCCGCTCTTCCTTTCGAGTTCGCGGCGGGCATTGCCGGCCACGGTGCCGCCCTCTCGCGCCGCTTGTTTATTCCTGGAGAAGCCCTGTGTGTCTCTTGTCCGGGTGATCTCAGTAGTCGAAGCCTCGCCCAACATCGAGAAGATCAGTTCGAGATCATTCATATGGTCGCGGAGGTTTTGGCGCTTGAGACCCTTCAATTCGGCGTACTCAGACGGCGTGACGCCAAAGGCGGCTTTTGAGATTTCGGCGGTGAGGATTGCATATTCGCGATGCTCGCCGACGCCTCGATTCTTCCACTCGCCGGTCAGCTCCTCACGAATGGCAATGGAGCGCATTCGCTTTTCGATCCAGTCGTCGGGGTAGCCTTTAGCTTTGTAGAGGGCGCGTGTACGCTTGGTTCCGAGTTCGGGGTCCTCGATCTCCTGAATGCGCTCATAACCGACCTTCGCGAGCCAGCGCTTGAAAGGCTCGGCTTTGGGGCTGGGAATGGACTGGATCAGCCGGAAGATGCCTTCCGTATTCCAGCATTGAAACAACTGCCGTCCGCCGGGCGAGTCAAAGTGCAGGCCAAGGGGGGGGGCAAATTGTCCCCCCCCTTTGAAGGCCTCGGAAAGAGCGGGGTCGCGCTGGCGAATCTTCTTGAGGTAATCGGACGGATTGACAGAATCCGTCAACACCGCCACAACGTCGGTAATGACAAACCACCATTCGTTGTTGTGAATCACGCGGCGGATTTCCTTGCTCTGGAACAGGGCGATGCGAGTTTCGGGATTGGTGGTGTCTTTGCTCATTGTCATCCTTTGTATTCGGTGAAACTGGCGGCGAGCGCAGCGAAGCTTCCCGGCGCATGTTTCTCAAAACCCTTTTGGTCCACGAAGACGAAATCGTAACGCTGGCCATCTTCTTCCGCGGCGGTCGCGTCGGCGCACCATTGCTTCAGCCGCGCCATCTTCTGCGGCAGATCTAGTTCCTCGCGTCCCTTGGTCTCCACAATCCAGATGACTCGATCAGCGGTTCGCACAATGAAGTCGGGCGTGTAGTTGGAAAGGTCGCCGTCCGCCTTCACGTAATCGAGCTTGAAGCCGACCGCGAGATAGTTTTTGGCGAACGCAGCTACATCGTTCGCATCTTCGAGGAAAGCTGCGAATGAAAGTTCAAACCCACCCGAGTGCGGCTCGCCGACGATCTTGGTGAAGATCGACTTGCGGGCGGCGATATAAGGCCGGTGTTCCGTGCGAAACGGGCGCGTGTTGCGGAGACGAATTCGATCTTCAATGCGAGTCGTGCCGGTGTCCTCGATGGTCAGAGAGTTGATGGCGATCTTGAACGAATCATAGAGAATCTTTCCGGCCTCCGGCTCCGAGAGATTTCGCAGCACGACTGGATCTTCCAGATTCACGGGCGAGGGCGAGAACAGATACTCACGCATGAAGGTCTTCACTCTTCCGTAAAGCACGTCGTATCCGCCGACGAGACGAAGGTCCTTCAAGAGTTGCCTTGCGAAGAACGCGACGACCGACCGGTAGTCAGCCGGGCCGGAGCCGTCAAGTTGAACCGTGTGATGAATCTCCGAGTCGAGCATCATTTTGAAAATGATTTCGCGGGTCTGCTCGGGCCTGAAGCGCTGGTAAGAAATGTTAGGTCCGAAGACATGCCGGTCAATATTAGTCATTCCGGCACTGTGTATCAACGCCTTGCGCGAAGTCGAGCCGATTAGAACTGTTTGTCTGTGAATAGCCTGATGGCTTGATTGTGGCCGGGTAATGACGTAGATTCCCGCTTCGGCAAACAAGGGTGGTTGGGAGTTGGCTATGTATTTCAAACAGTTTTATCTCGGGTGTCTTGCGCACGCCTCTTACCTGATCGGCTCTGATGGCGAAGCCGCGGTTGTCGATCCGCAGCGCGATGTCGATCAGTACATAAACGAAGCCGAGGCGCAGGGCTTCAAGATCAAACACGTCATCGAGACTCACCTGCACGCCGATTTCGTAAGCGGCCATCTCGAGCTTGCCGCACGCACCGGCGCCGTCATCGTCTTCGGCGCAAGGTCCGGAGCGACGTTCCCTCATCGAGCGGTCAACGATGGCGACGAGATCAAATTTGGCGGAGTCACGCTGCGCATTCTCGAGACTCCCGGTCACACGCCCGAGAGCATCTCGATTCTGATGATCGACAATGAAGTCTCGCCTCAGCCTCAGAAGGTGTTGACCGGTGACGCGTTGTTCATCGGCGACGTAGGACGGCCGGACCTTGCGGGCGGGCGCGGCTACAGCGCGGAGCAAATGGCTGCGATGCTTTACGACAGCTTGCACGGCAAACTGATGAAGCTCGACGACGGGGTCGAGGTTTATCCGGCCCACGGCGCGGGCTCCATGTGCGGGCGTAATATTTCAAAGGAGACTTCATCGACAGTCGGCGAGCAGCGGCGATTCAACTATGCGTTGCAGCCGATGTTGAAAGACGACTTTGTCAGGATGATGACCGCCGACCTGCCCGAAGCGCCGGCTTATTTCCCGCGCGATGCGGAGATCAATCGAACGGGAGCGGCCGCCCTTGAAGAGTTGCCACGGCCCAACGAGCTTGCACCGGAAGAAGTGAACGCGCTTTCAAAGCAGAGTCATATGCTTCTCGATGTTCGATCGTCGGCGGCGTTCGGCAATGCCCACGTGCCACGAGCGCTGAACATCGCACTCAGCGGGCAGTTTGCCACCTGGTGCGGCACGCTGATCGGTATAGGAACGCCGATCGTTCTGATCGCCGACGACTTAGCTGCGGTTGATGAAGCGGTGATGCGGCTCGCGCGCGTGGGGATTGAAAGCGTTGCGGGTTACCTGGGCGGCGGGATGCACGCCTGGGATCGAGCGGAGCTTGAGACGGCAGCAATTCCTCAGATGCCGGTCTATGAGCTTCATCATCGGATCGCAGAAGGAGCGGTTCCTCAGGTGGTGGACGTCCGGCGCTCGGGTGAGTACAACAACGGGCACGTTCCGGGCGCGATCAACGTGACGCTCGCGCACCTCGAAGAGCAGCTCTCAACGCTGAACCCGAAGATGCCGACCGCCATAATCTGCGCGAGCGGTTATCGTTCTAGCGCTGCGACGAGCATCCTTGAACGCCATCGCTTCACCGAGATTTACAACGTAGTCGGTGGGACCAACGGCTGGATAAACGCCGGCTATCCGGTTGAGAAACCAACTGAGAATAGTCTTCCCTAAACATCCCAGAGGGGTCAGGCTTGAGATATTGACATTTGCCAATGCAATATCAGGAAATGTCAATATTTCAAGCCTGACCTGATTTGACGAGTTAACTAAGCGCGATATACTGTCGGTTACCTGGGCCGCTACTCGATGCTTTCGGGTTACTTCCGAGTGCTGATCGAGATCCACCAAGGAAACGATCGACCGTTCCAAGCGCTCAGAGGTGAATCGAGCTTGCAGATAACAGAGAAACAGCAGGAGGTACGATGGGGGAAGTACGAACTTTCGTGACACTCACCAATGCGACCGATCAGGTGTTAGTGCGCCGGGGCAAGCTCAAGGCGGACGAGGTGCATACCTACAGAGCTGACGCTCTGGTTGATACAGGCGCGGTTCGCACGGTGATCCCTCCTCACGTAGCACAGCAACTCGATCTCGCAATCCGGGGACGGAGAGTTGTGGAGCTGGCCGATGGGCGCAAAGAGACCGTCGGAGTGACGGAGCCCGTGGAGATTGATATCGAGGGGCGAAATACAATCGAAGATGCGCTTGTTCTCGGGGACGAGGTAATAATCGGGCAGACGGTTCTCGAGACACTCGATCTCCACGTGGATTGCGCAAATAGGCGGCTAGTCCCCAATCCGGCGCATCCTGATCAACCGGTCGTGAAGATCAAGTAGCCGCGCTATCGCACTCGATAGAGGTCGCCTGTACTCACGCCAACTCCCAGCAGCTTGAGATAGAAAAAAAGCTGATACTTGTGATTGATGAAGTGCTCGAGGTTTCCCAACAGCACGGTCATCACTGCTTCGCCTGCGGGAACAAAGCCAGTCGGAACCCGTCTCGCAAGGTCATCATCGTCGAGGAACCCGAAGCCCTCTCTTATGTGCAATCCATAATCGCGCAATCGCTCAGTCGCCTCTTCGAGTCCGCAACAGTGATTCACCGGCAGGTCCCGCAAGCGATCGAAGTGCGAGAGTCGTTCTGGGTCGACCGCGTACAGGGTCGCGCAGAATCCCGCCATGCATTCGAGCAGATGACCCAGCAGATCACAGACGCGAAGCGCATCCGCTTGCGGCTTCCATTCCAATTTGTCACCAGGGATTAGCGTGATCAGATGCTCGGCTCGCTCGATCTGTTCTTCGAGCTTCAAGAGCAAGAGGCTTGCGAGGGTATCTGCTTCGTCCATCACTCTCTCGATATGCGCTCTTTGATTTTGGCCGTCCATCCCGAGACGGTCCCGGCCAGCGAGAGATCGCCGGCGATGGACGACTTCATTCTAGGAGTGAACAAGGGAAAGAACGGAACGGTGAACTCCGTCTCGAGTTCGTAATGAACGTCGAAGCCGCCGGCAATGATGCCCCACGCGACGCCAGGGAGTGCTGAGAGGTCAACGCGCCCTGGGAGATTGACCGTTGTGCTTGAATGAGCCGCAACCTCGATCCCTCGTTCGCACTTTCCCTCTCCCGCTTGCTGGCCGTTGAGCTTCAGGCGATAACTCATATCCTTCAGCTTGAACGCCGGGCCGGGGTTGTCTATCGAGATCGAAAGCTCAGTCTCGGCGGTTCGGTCCTTCCAATCGATGCGTTTGACGGAGACACCCTTCAGCCGAACAGCGGGCTTTGTATCTTCAACGGCCTGGATGTGCGCGGCCGAAACACCTACAAGTATGATCGCAGCAACGGCTCGTGGCATCGCACCAACTAACTTTCCGCGCAAACAAAGAAACGCAGACAGCGCGGTCTGCGTTTCTTTGCGTAGATGTCGGCTCGACGAGTTAAACATCGAAATACATCTGAAACTCGAGCGGGTGTGGCCGCATGCGAATAGGATCGACTTCCTTCGTCCGTTTGTAGCTTATCCACCGCTCGACGAGCGCCTCGGTGAACACATCGCCCTTGAGCATGAAGTCGTGGTCAGCCTCCAGGGCGTCGAGCGCACGGTCAAGCGAACCCGGCAGCGTGGGCACGTCCTTAAGCTCTTCGGGCGATAGATCGTATATGTCCTTGTCGAGCGGCTCACCCGGGTCGATCCGGTTCTGAACTCCATCCAGTCCAGCCATCATCATCGCAGCAAATGCGAGATAAGGATTGCACGACGGATCGGGGAAGCGAACCTCGAGCCGCTTCGCCCCGGCCGCTTGCGAGTACATCGGAATGCGAATCGCCGCCGAGCGGTTGCGCCGCGAGTAAGCCAGGTTTACCGGCGCCTCGTAGCCCGGAACCAGCCGCTTGTAGCTGTTGGTTGTCGGAGCCGCAAGCGCCGCAATCGCCGCCGCGTGCTTCAGGATTCCGCCCGCATAGTGCAACGCCATCTCCGATATGCCCGCGTATTTGTCGCCGGCAAACAGCGCCTTGTCGCCTTTCCAGAAGCTCTGGTGGCAGTGCATCCCGCTGCCGTTGTCGCCGAACATCGGCTTGGGCATGAAGGTCGCCGCCTTGCCGTAGTAGAACGCCGTGTTCTTGACGACATATTTGAACAACATCACGTTGTCTGCAGTGCCCAACAAGGTCGAAAAACGGAAGTCGATTTCACACTGGCCGCCGCTTGCCACTTCGTGGTGATGCATCTCGGGTTCGATGCCGACTGCCTGGAGGTTCTGGACGATGTCCGAGCGTAGATCGTGCAGCGAATCAACCGGCGGGACTGGAACATATCCTTCCTTGGTTCGAACGCGATAACCGAGATTGTCTTCGGTGCGGCCGGAATTCCAAATGCCCTCCGACGAGTCGAAGTGATAGCCTGCACTATTCACTTCGTTGTGATAGTTGACTTGATCGAAGATAAAGAACTCAGCTTCAGGACCGAAGTAGCAGACATCGGCGATTCCGGTGAACTTGAGATAATTCTCGGCTCGCATCGCCACCGCGCGCGGATCGAACTCATAGCCTTCTTTGGTCATCGGATCGACCGCATTGGCGAACATGCACAGCGTAGGCTCCTCGAAAAACGGATCGATCCAGAAGCGGCTTGCGTCGGGGATCAGCAGCATGTCCGACTCGTTTATTGAGGCCCAGCCGCGCAGGCTCGACGCATCGAAGCCGATGCCTGACTCGAACGTATCTTCATTGAACTGGTTGATCGGCACGGTGACGTGATGCCAACCGCCGGGCAGGTCTGTGAACCTGATATCGACGAACTTCACCTGCTCGTCGACTGCGAACTGCAAAACTCTCTTGGGGTCCATCGGCTCGAATCCCTCCTGAATGTGCCTAGAAATGACTACTGGGAAGCTATGCTTAACAGAGTTTTGAGCATATAGCCGGGCCACAGGAGTGTCAAGGAATTGACCTTCGCCAGAAAGCGCTCGATGTGCGGAATGGGTTTTTGCTTCTTTGCGCAAACGAGGCTTCTATCTAGCAGATCGAGCTCAGCGATCAATCAGCTTCACCTTCACTGGGACTTCAAGGCGCTTGCCCTCATCGGTCTCAATGAGTATGACGCCTTCATGAATCCCGGTCTTCAGAGACTTGGTTGGATCGATTGTGACTCTGATGATGTAGTTGCTGCCCTCGATAATCGTCGCTTGCTCCACCTTCAGAAAAGGCAAAGTAGATGAGAGCGCTTTGATGTGAAAGGAACCGACTATCTTTCTAACGCCGACCCTTTTAAGCGCGCCTTTCGGGCTAGCCAAAGAAATCTCGCCGAAGTCAATGGACCGAGGCGTTGCGACAAGGTTCTCCGCCGGCACGCTTACCGTCAATCGCACCCGAATCTCTCGAGAGCGACCCTCGCTCAGCTCCACAACAAACGGCACCACGCGTGAACTAGATTCGCTCGCGGGTCCGATCGGTATGTCCAGCCAGTAGTCCCCACCATTACCTTCGCGCCTGAGCTTCCACGTGTCGGGCGCATCTGGCGCAAGCTTCAAGCTGCCGGCTTCCGGCGCGAGTGCCTTGATCCTCAGCGCGATGGCTACCCGCTCACCGGGTTCGACGGTGATCGCCGGCTGCGCCGTCGGCCAAATCTGGAATGCGCCGTCAATTTCTCCGCGCCCCACGTTTGCCGTCGTTATGCGTTTGACGTACTCGGGCAGCGGTTTTATGTTCGCAAGCAACGTGATCTTGATGAACGGATGCCGCGGGTCGTTTGTCTTAAGCTCGTAGGTATGCTCAAACGGGCCGCGGAGGTCGGCGGTGTGAACCTTGATTAAGATGGTGCCAACCTGACCAGGCTGGACGACTCTCTCGAAGTAAAAGTCGGAGGGCGGGCATCAACTCGGCGCCGCTCGCACCGCCGCCACCGTTCGACTGAGTAATGCGCCGTGCGGCCGCCATGCCGCCTCTGTAACCGGGTAACCCGGCGCGGTTGGTCGCATACCCAGCGTCGGTTTCTCCGCAAGCTCGAGCGGCTTTGTTCCCACATTGCGAACGGGAAAGTTCTGTTCGAGCTCCTCTCCGGCAAACACATCACCGAAGTCGCGGCGGGTCGCCCCTATTAGGATCTCCGGGAGAGCCGCATCGGTTTGCATTGCCGAGGGTGCAGGAGCGGGGGCTTTCGACTTCGACCGACTCGGCGAGGCGGTCCCTGCCATCGCCGACAGCACGATCAGAGCCGGCACGAGCCAGACTCGGCGATCGCTTGGATTGAAGCGTCGCAGGGAGCATCGCAGTTCATTAGGTCGGTGATGTTCAGACATAGGGAAAGAGAATACTAATGTGCGGCTCTCCAGTTTAACAAGGACCGCCGGGAAGTAGCACAGACTTTATTCTGTCCGCTCAACCACGTAGTGGTTGCATGTTTATAGTCACGAGCGTGGCGTCGATGCTCACTCCGTTAGGAGTGAAATGTGTTGGGCGACTAAGCGTCACATTGAACTCCTAACGGAGTTCCACTGCCAGAATCGCCACAATGTCCAAACTCCATGGCGCAGACTTTAGTCTGTGCGGTGAAGGAGGTCATAGCTGAGCCACTCCCCACAGACTAAAGTCTGCGCCACGAGGATCAATCCGCTGGGGCGTTCGCCTCTTCGATAGTTCGCAGCTTCCGTCTTCTTTCGGCGATCAGAAATACCGCCGCTCCGATGAGGTTCGTCACTATGATCACGGTCGCAATCTTGGCGGCAAATGCAAAGCGGCTTTCCACCTGGATCACCGGCAGGATTGACAGCGTCACATACAACAGGGTCATCAACAACCCCGACGTCGAAGCAAGCTTCAGCCACAGGGGTGCGCGCCCGGCCGTTCCCTTCAACCCGACAAGCGGTATCGCGAACATCACCAGATACGTCAGCGCGTAGAATATCCCGCTTGCGTTCCATAAGAGCTGAAAGGCTTCTTGTTCGCCGACTCCGATCAATCCTACCAGCCCTATCGCGAGCGTTCCGGCGCCAATGAAGATGATCGAGTTGACCGGCGTCTTGCGGCTGGCGTGAAGGCGGGTGAACCAGTCGGGAAGCAACCGGTCCCACCCGGCTACCATCGGCAGCCGGGTGTTGCCGGCGAATTGAACGCTCGACTGCGCGATGCGAATTCCGAGGAAGGCCACGATGGCGACCGGCACTATTTGCGCAGCGAAGCCCAGCTTACCGAACCCCAGCCGTAGAACCTGCGGGATCGGCCCGATAAGGTCGATGTTCTCCGGAGCGACAAGCGCCAGCACCGAGCTCGTTCCCAGGATGAACATCACTGCGATTAGCGGGGCGGCTACGACCACCGAACGGCCGATCGTGCGGACGGGATCGCGGCACTCGCCCGCGTGAATCGCGACATATTCGAACCCACCGAGCGCGCCGAATCCAAGCTTGCCAAGAATGTTCAAGCTGAACAAAGAGACCGCCGGCATCTCGGTCGCCAGCGGATGGTACTGGCCAATTGTCCCCCGCGCGTAGTTCACAATTGGCAGCGCGACCAGCAACCCAAATGTCAGCACCATCGTCACGCCACCCGCTTTATGCAGCCATTTACCGACACCCAGGCCGAGTATTGAAATTACGACCAGGAGTCCGATGATCAAAAAGCTGAGCAGCGAAATAAACCACTTGCTTCCGGCGAACCACGCGCCGCGCGACCCGACCGCATACGAAAGACTCGTCGCCGCCTGCAAGCCGATCTCCGAACAGTTCAGGATGACGAACAGCCACAGGTTCCACGCGACCATGAAACCCATGAAGCTGTTGAACCCGAGCTTCGCCCACTGGTACAAGCCTCCTTCAAGGGGCATCAACCGATTGAGGTAGATCACTACTGCCGCGGACGGAAGATAGAAAAGCGCGATGCCCAGCAGCCAAAAGATGATATGCGAGGGGCCGAGCTTGGCGGCGATTCCAACCCACGGAAGACCAATGATGAACAGTATCTGCGTGAGCGCGAGATCGGTGAGGCCAAGTTCTTTCTTGAAGACCTCGCTGCGCCGTTCGACTTGCTGTTCGGCGTCGCGGAGTTCAGCGCTTATGGGTTCGTCTGCCATCTGAGTTGCATCACCAAGTTCTGCCTAGCGGTTCATGACGTAATCGAAAAATCGCGCGGGCAGCAAGCGCTTTACTGCGAGTGCAAAGCGTGCATGGCCGGGAGCAGCGTAGCGCGCGCGTGGGCTCCGGGCAGTCAGCGCTTTGAAGATCACTTCCGCGATGTCTTCGGGCCGGCCTGCCATCTTACGCAACCGCTGAATCGCCCCGCCCAGCCGCTCGAAAGGCTCCGCATACGGTCCCGGGTGTTCCAAGGTCTCTCGCGACACCTCGTTCGCGACCTCGAGAAACTCGGTGATGATGAAACCAGGTTCGATGACGATGACCTTTATCCCGAACGGCGCGAGCTCACCGCGCAAGCCGTCGGACACGGCTTCCAGAGCATGTTTGGTGGCATCGTACACCGATGACAGCGGCCGCGCGATTCGTCCCGCGACTGAGCTAACGTTCACGATCCGCCCGCTTCCCTGCTCGCGCATTATCGGTATTACCAGTTGAGTGAGCGCGATCAGCGAAAAGAGATTTGTCTCGAAGTTCCGGCGTATGGCTTCGATTGGAACGATCTCGATGGGCCCGCGCTGCCCGTAGCCCGCGTTGTTCACCAGCGCGTCGATGCGTCCGAACGCCGACATAGTTTCATGCACTATGCGCTGGCGGTCTTCGGCGGAGGTGACGTCGGCGGCGATTGCGAGCGAGCGAACGCCGCTCCCGATTTCCGACTTGAGTTGATCGAGCCTCTCTTTGCGGCGCGCTACGAGCGCGATATTGGCTCCCCCGCTCGCGAGCATCCTGACGGTAGCCTCGCCGATGCCCGCCGAGGCGCCGGTCACGATCACTACTTGTCCATCGAGTTTCCCCATCGCCTCCTCGAATGACGGGCTCAAAACCTTTCCGCGACGTAGTACTTCATCATCAGCCGCCACGTCGGCCAGTCGTGCGGCATATCGTATCCCCACAGCGACAATTCATGGGGAATCCCCTTCCTTGTAAGGATCGCCGATAGTCTTCGCGATGCATCGGGGTTCTCGTAGTTTCCCTGACCGCTGACGATATGGATGTGCTCCTTGTGCCGAAGCGCTTCCAATTCCCAGCCCTCGACGTTCGGCAGATAATCAACCGGGTTGTTGAAGTAAACGTTCTCGTCGTAGTAGTCGCCCCGGTAGTAACCGCGGATGTCGTACGCGCCGCTCATCGCGATGCAGCCCGCAAACAGATCGGGCCGGCGGAAGACTTGATTCGCGCAGTGAAATGCGCCCAGGCTTGCGCCGGCTGTGATGACTCCGAAGCGCCCCTGACAGCTGTTCCAGATGTAGGGCACGACTTCGCCGACGATGTAGTTGTTGTATTGGACCTGGCGCAGCGCTTTGTACTTCGGATGCAGCTCGTTGTTGAGCCAGCTTTCGCGATTAATGCTGTTTATCGAAAAGACCTTCACCTTGCCGGCTTCGATCGAGTCCTGGATCGCGTCGATCATATAAAAGCGCTCGTACTCGAGGTAGTCTGCCGCCGCTGTCGGAAACATCAACAGTGGAAACCCATAATGCCCGTAGGTCACGATCTCCATGTGCTTGTTCAAGCTTGGGCTGTGCCAGCCGTCAATGAATCGTTGCATAGAAGCTATTCCTTTTGTGAGCTGAATGAGAATCGCGCGTGCTATATGACAAGCGTGTAAGCTAGCGGCATCCGACGGGGATTTCAAGTCAGAGGCCGATCGACCGTAGGTGGTATTAGCGCACGACACTTTTGTGGTCGCCCCATTCTTAATCACACCCAGCACATGAGATTAGCCAACTCGCATTCTTGAGATGCCGGCCGGTCGAGTGATAGGATCGCGCCTCCACAACATCACCGTTCATCGGAGGCTGAACATGAAAAGGCTGATTCCGCTCCTCATCTGCTTATCGCTCCTTTGCGCGATCCCAGGCGAGTCAGGGCCATCACACGCTCAAGCTACAAACGTTCTTGTCATCACCCACGCGAACTTGATCGATGGATTCTCCGCCGCGCCGATCAGAGATGCGACAGTGCTCATTCGAGATGGCCGCGTCGAAAGCGTCGTGACCGGCAAGGCCGAACTTCCCCCGGGCGCGACGGTGATGGATCTGAACGGCAAATGGCTGCTGCCCGGTTTCGTGGACACGCACGCGCATCTTGCGGACACCAGCGCGGCTCGGCGAGCGCTCGCTTCGGGAGCAACTACCGTGCGCTGTCTGGGCGTGAATCACTTCGTGGACATCGGCATCCGCGAGCTCAATCATGCCGGAGTCAGCGAACTCCCTGACGTCGTCGCAGCCGGCTACCACGTTCGCCCGCGGCCCGCCGAAGAGTTCTTTCTCGACACCCCAAAGATGAGAGATTTGATGACCGGAGTGGCCGGAACCCAGAACGTCCGCAGGTTGGTGCGCGCGATGATCGATCGGGGCGTTGACGCAATAAAGATCATGGCCACCGAGCGCGCAGGCTTGCCCGACACCGATCCGCGCAAGCGCGTATTCACCGACGAAGAGCTGGCTGCCGCGGTCGACGAAGCTCGCAAGTCGGGCGTGTACGTAGCCGCCCACGCGCACGGCGATGAAGGAGGCGCGGCAGCCGTACGCGCAGGCGTGCGCTCGATCGAGCACGGAACGTACTTGAGCGACAAGACGCTGTTGCTTATGAAAGAGCGTGGCGCATATCTCGTGCCGACTATAGCAACGGTGCTGGACTTGATCGATCCGGGAGGCGACTACGACAACCCGATTCTTTCAGTCCGAGGCCGCGCGATGCTGCCGCGATTGCGTGAGACTGCGGCTCACGCATGGAAGATGGGTGTGAAGATCGTCGCCGGCACCGACACCGGCTACGGACCCGCCAGCAGCCGCCGCATTCCGCACGAGATCCTCGAGCTGGTCAACATCGGTATGCCGCCGATGGATGCAATTAAAGCGGCGACCTCCGTTGCCGCCGCTTGCATCGGAGTTGATAAACGCACCGGCTCGATCAAGCCAGGGATGGAAGCCGACTTCATCGCGATCGAGCGAGACCCGCTTGCGGACATAACGGCTATTCAAGACGTGATCGTCGTGATCAACAACGGCAAGGTCGCCGTGAATCGCCTCGGCTGGTGAAGCGTTCTCACTTCTTGCTCACTCGATTGAAGTGGACGAGTGTCGGACTCTTCCTGGTGTATTCAAGCTCGAAGCTTGCATCGGCGCTCGACTGGTTCTCCGCGAGGCGATACACCCCTTCGCGACCATCCGAGGCGCTGTTTCCTTGCGCGCGAGCCAGGAAAGCTTCGGCCTCGGTCCTGCTCACTTGCTGCGCGCGATTCTCGCCTCTGCTGACCGCTTCGAGCGCATAAGACTTAAGCATCTTCGGCCAGTAAGCTTGAAACAAGGAGTGGTTGGCGAACACATCCGCGGAGACGATCTTGCCGCCGACAGCCGCCACGACTCCGACAATGTTGCCAGCCGAGAGTTTGTCTTTGAACGCGCGTTCGTAATCATCAAGCTTCTTGTTCACGCGCCTGTCTTGATACACGCTGTTCAGGTTTCCAGTCGAGGTGCTCGTGGCGGTCACGGTCACGGTCTCGGCAACTGCAGACCACACTTCCCCCTGGCTTTTCTGTGCTTGCGCCTTCTCGCGAATTTTGGGAAGCGCCATCGGCGCCACGGACATCCCGGCACCGGCACCCGAGCCAGAACCTGAGCCTGAACCTCGGCCGCGTCCACTCGCGGCTCCGGCGCCCCGGCTCTCACCGAACGCGAGACCTCCCGACCACCGGCCGTGTTCGACACAGAACACGTCGAGCGGAACAGGCGTGTTCGTAGCCTCGATAATACAGTCGTGACCGACGATGCGGTCCTGCTTTCCTCCAAGTATCATTTCGCCCGCGATCAGCACCAGTGCCTTGCCGGAGTTGTTAGTCAGTGCAAGGCGGTTCACTTCGGCGCTGTCGCCGCTTTGACGGCGGTTGATCCGGTGCGAGCGTCCGTCGGCGCCGAGCTCGGTGATGATGACTTTGCCTGAGCGCAACCCTTCGTCAAGAGTGATGAGATCGGCGCTCGCGGAAGATCCATCACCGAACACCGGGAAGACCGTCAGGTTGTTGTAGGTGGTAGGCGATCCCAACCGCCATTCGGGGCGCGCGGGTAAACCGAGGCTCGAAGGCACCGGTCGCACTCTCGAACCTTTCGCAGCGCCGTCGGACTTTGCTTCAACTATTCTGCCGGCCGGCGAACAGGCCACTGACAACGCACACAACACAACGCTAGTGAGGACTCTGATCAGGGCTTTCATAGGGATCTCCTCGTTTTTTGCTTGAATCGAGTGTTGGGCTGGAGAATCGATCTGGCTTTAGAACGCGGAAGGAAGTTTGATCTTGCACCGATACGTGATGCGTGATCCGTGATCCGTGATCCGGTTTCACGGATCACGCATCACGCAACGGTCTGCACTTCCAGTAATAGTTTGTGAAACCCTCAGCTTCGTACATTCGCCGAAACGTCATCTCGACGGTCTGATCGATTCTCACGTCGGCGGGATTCCGATCGGTCATCATCAGGTAACCTCGACCGCCGCCTTCAAAGTCCACCACGGTCATAACGCTTGGCGGATCGGGGTCGGCATTAAGAAAGTCGACGGTGAAGGTGAATAGCGTCGCCGGCTTATCGGCAAGCCTCACGCTTTCGAAGTTGTCTTTCGCCTGGCAGCCTATGCAGAGCCTCTGATGCGGATATTGGACCTTGCCGCAGTTCAAGCATCGATAGCCGTGCAGACGATAGATGTCATCGCGTCTTCGCCAGATTTGGGGAGCCGACGCGGAGGGAGACTGGCGGCGCGCGGCTTCCGTATTGATCAACTCTCGAAACTTCGCGTAGCGCTCGTAGCTGTCCAGATTCGCCTTCGATGCCAGATGCCCGTTCACCCCTCTGCGCCCCGCTTTGGTTTTCGCGTTGTCGATTTCATCGGTCACTTCAAACATCAACGCGTCGCAGCCCGAGCCGTAGCCGACAACCAGTAGCTTCTCGCCGGCGTGAGCGTTTTCGAGCACCGACGACAGCACGAGCAGCGGCATCGCCGTTCCCGTGTTGCCGACCGTCGAGAATAGATGATCGGGAATCTGTTCGGCTTTGAGCCCCAGGCTTTTCGCCGTGCCTGCGAGAGTTCCAGGATCGGGCGCGTAGAATATTGCCTTCGATATCTCTGACGGACCGATCGCGTTTCGCTCGAACAACTCAGAGACCGTTTGCCGCACGACTCGCTGGTACCCCTGGGTGATCGAGAAACGCTCTTCCCATCCAGAAACGAATCGATCGTCATCCGCGCGCCAGACATCGGTCATCTCGTCGACAGTCGAGTGGCCGGCGATCAACTCCGCAATCACCTTGTCTCTTCCGACGGCGATCGCTGAAGCTGCGTCGCCGAACATTCGTTCGTTAGCCGACTTCGGCGGCGCGAGCCGGGTGTCTGCAGCCGTGATGATAACGTTGGACACCGACCCCGCCTTGACCGAGTCGAGAGCCGCCAAAGTGGCTGTGGTAGCCGATCTCAAAGAGCTGGTGTAGTCAGCGGTTCGCACATCGTTCCTTAGATCGGCGGCAGTGGCGATCAACGCCGAAGCCTGCTTCTCGGCGTAAGGTGACGTGGTGGTAGCGAACATCAGACTGTCTATTTCGCGGCCGTCTCCTTTGCCGAGCAAATCGCGGACGGCTTCGACTGCCATTGTGATCGAGTCTTCATCGACGTTGGCGACCGCGCGCTCGCCGTCGCCAGCACGCCCGCACCAGGCGCGAGCGATCTCTTTGTGAGCGAGCCGATAGAAAGGTATGTATGCTCCGAATGATGTTATGCCAGCCATGATTTGCTCCGCGCGAGGTATATCAGAGGTCTAAGAACCAGTCAAGAAACGAGCGAGCCTAGTTTCTCCTGATAGGCCCGCCGAAGCTTGCTAAACGGCTCCGTCCAGTTCAATCATCGGAAGAGTGTCTGGAAATTCTCGCGAGAGATGACCACTTGCGAGGAAAAATGAGGAGTATCGGAAGGGAAGTAGGCTTCGCGACCGTTGATCTCGAGCTTATGCGCGAGGCGATTGCCGTAGCTCAGCATGATCTTGTCCTGTGCTGGCGGGAGGTCTTGCGACTGGCCCTGCTTCAATACCAGAATCGTCGGCTTTGAGTCATCGACTTGATACTTCACCCAAGCGTCCGCGGTAGCGGCCTCGACCTTCAGGGTAAGGGGCGACCCGGAAGGTACGGCCTGCGAAACGCTTTCAGCAGGAACTTGGCGCTGTCGGTTTGCGACCGCAGGAGCCTGGGGTTGTCGGTTTGCGTCTTCGCTTGCGATCGGCGCGGTCGTTGGAACGAGGTGCGTTTGGTTACGTCTTAGCGCCACCGTATAGCAGAGCGGTTTGGCCCAAGTCAAGGATTGCGGTTCTAAAGGAGTCTAGGGAAGAGAACCAAGAGAGGCTTTCGCCAAATCCAGAAACTTCTGTGCGTGATCGATCTCCTCCAGAGCCTCTCGTTCAGATAGACCGGGGCCGATATCGTAGTCTCCGGTCAGCCGCTTGCGCTCGCCGTCGATCAAATAACGGTGGAATTCTTTCGGCACCCGGCCGGTCTTCGCGAAGTGCTGGCCAAAGGCGGCGATTACGCCCGAATGTTTGGAGAATGTGAGACCCTCTCCCAGCAGAAAGGCCTCAGCAACGTAGAACATAGTGTAGTAGGCTCGCGACACCGCAAAGTCGAATAGCTTCTCACTTGCCAGGACCTGTGCGCCGCGCAAGCTATCCTGCGCTTTGCGCACCAACGCCTCCTGCTCGGGAGTCATATGGCCACTCCCTCACGCCGAACGTTCAGCAACAGCGGGCTCCGCTCGACGGCGTAGCGATGCGAAGAAATGAAAACACACGACACGACCACGTTGTTGGCGAGCGACAACTCCGCCACAAAATGGCTCGTTCGGTCTATCTCAGTTCCGGGCTGTACCGGTCCCTTCAAAACCACCAGTACATCGATATCTGAATCAGGCTCGGCATCGCCTCGCGCCTGAGAGCCAAAAAGAATTATGCGTTCCAGACGCTCGCCGTAAAGGGACTGAAGTTCCCGACGAAGCTCGACCAGGATGTCGTTGACTTTCTGGATCATAACGCTAGCTCGATTCGTTCGTGACAGAGTCATTCTAGCAGTTTGAACCGCGTGCTAGTTAATGAATAATCGTCGAGTTAGTGTGTGCCTCGCGGGCGATAGATGGCCGTGTGACGAACTTGCTGAACAACCCGATTGTCCTTCGCAGCGAGCAGCACGTCAAGCACCACGAACTCGTGACCCTTGCGCTCGAAGCACTCGCGAACTCGGCCTCTCACCGAGACTTTTTCACCGTCGCAAACGACGCTGCGGTTGACCACATCGCTAGCGGCGTGAATCCACGGGCCGAGTTTGAAATTGCTCATCAAGATTTGATTCGACAATCGAAGCAGAGCAAACGGGTGAGCAACGGCGTCTGAACCAAAGTAAATCGGCAAGCGTTCGTCGAGATTTTCGAGCACGGTTGAATCAGGAAGGCGCACTGTTTCGGTCAACGTTCCCAATACCGTCCCAGGCACAAGCGACTCGCGCGAAGCGGAGGGCGCGTCGGGGCGCGGCAATGGTGCTTCCGGAAAATCTTCCAGCAGCGGCTCACCAAGCCACGACGATCGATCGTTGACTGTTGCAAGCGCAGTTGCACATGCAATGCCGTCTTCGCGCTCGGCGGTGATTGCTATGTTGATTGGATCCGCACTGGCGTCTGCTTCGGCTCGGACGATCACTTCTTCGCCGTGGTAGAAGGGCTGGTGAAACTTGACCTGCATCGAGCCGTGTTCGAGCCAATCGAGACCGAACCGCTCGACTATCGGGACCGTCATGTAAGCGTAGACCGTTATGCCGGGAACGAGTCCTCCGCGAAAGCCGTAGCTCGCGGCAACTGCGTCGTCGTGAATCTTGTTTTCTGAGTCGACAGAGGTGTTGCGCGCACGCACTCGGTAAGTGATTACCATACGTATAGTCTTCAGAACACAAAGGCGCCAAGACACGAAGTAGTTTCCTTCTCACCCATAGTGTCTTTGTGCTTCGTGTCTTATTTCACCGATAGTAACGGACGAGCCACTCGGCTACGAGCGCGGGCTTCTGACCGCCTTCGGTCTCAACGGTCACCGACCAGGTTATCTGACTGCCGCCCTGGACGTCCTCGACTAATTGCAGCGTGAACCGTGCCCGCACGCGCGAACCGGCGGGCACGGGCGAAACGAAGCGCAGCCGATTGAGTCCGTAGTTGATGCCCATCTTGAAATCGCCCTCAACCCTAAAGGTCTGGGCGCCAAGATGAGGCAGCAGCGAGAGAGTCAAAAAGCCGTGAGCTATCGTCGAATGAAACGGCGAGTCGGTCTTCGCGCGCTCGACGTCTATGTGAATCCACTGATGGTCTTCGGTGGCGTCGGCGAAGTCGTTTATCCGCGACTGGGTTACCTCGAACCAGTCGCTCGCTCCGACCTCCCGGCCGATCAAGGTCCTGAGTTCTTCTATACCTTCAATGATCCGTGGTAGCATAAGTCCTCCGGCAATGACTGGATGATGGAGCAGCTAAGGTACCGAACTCACCGCCTGCTTGCAACAGGAACGAGAGAAACAGATCGAGGGCTGGCACATTTCAACCAGTGAGGCGCGATAGCCGGAGAGCACTCCCAGGCCACGGCTCATCAGGAAGTGACCTATGCGCAATCCAGTCCGGCTCATCTCCACGCCGCTCATCGCGGCGCTTCTTTTCTTAGCTGCAATTCTCTGTTCAGATCCGCTGTCGGCCGCGCACTCCATCCAATCGCAAAAGCCCGCCGAGACGCGGCGAACCACGCGGCCGACGAGCAAGCCTTACACTGGCGACCTCTCGATCTTCGAAGACGCGAAACGCGCAGAGAATCTGCAGATCAATCGCGTAATTGACCTTCTGAAAATCCAACCAGGCTCGAACGTCGCGGACATCGGCGCGGGCTCGGGTTGGTTCACCGTCAGAGCGGCGCGGAGGGTTGGAACAACCGGCACGGTCTACGCTGTTGAGATCAATCCCGACTATCTCAGCTACATCGCAGAGCGCGCAGCCGACGAGAAGCTCTCAAACATTCGCACAGTCCTCGGCAAGGAGGATGATCCTCTGCTGCCCCGAGACACAATTGATGCGGTGCTGATACTCAAGACCTATCACGAGATCGCTCAGCCCATTCGGCTGTTAGCTCGTCTTCGCGACGCAATGCGCTCGGGAGCGCTGATGGGAGTCATCGATCGCGACGGCAACGGCAAGGACCACGGTATCCGCGCCGGCGTTGTGATCAAAGAAGCTGCTGAAGCGGGCTTCTCGCTCGTCGAGCAGTATGACTTCGTCAAACCTGACGGTATGGACTATTTTCTGGTGTTCCGAGTTGGCACCGCGGTTCCGTCTCATTGAATTCGATGATTTAGCCCTACGCTCGCTTTCGGCCGTCCGATGTAACTGTCTGAACCGACCGAGCGTACTAAAGAATTGCCGGACTTCATTTGCCGAGGTGAACGAGCGCACTCCATCGGGCCAAAGGTTTCAGGAAAACAGCCAATCTGAAACTGTCCTCCCGTGCGCCCCATACCAAAAAACGGTATCATTAAACGAACGATGTTATT
Organism: Acidobacteriota bacterium; assembly: GCA_038040445.1. NCBI lineage: Bacteria > Pseudomonadati > Acidobacteriota > Blastocatellia > Candidatus Onstottus > Candidatus Onstottus frigus. The sequence goes on from JBBPIG010000005.1 coordinate 61,174, forward strand.
TAGTCTCATGAACAGCACCGATAAAGCTTCGTCAGGATCATTGAAGGGCAATGTCTTTTTGTGGGCCGGCCTGTTTTCAGCGATTATCCTTTCCTCCGCCGCGTGCAAGAGCGGATATCCGGTGGCCGCCAGGAATACACCCGGCAGCGAAGCGAAAGAACCCAGACCGGTGAAGGTCGCGCTTGTCTCGGAAATCCAGATGGAACAAGCGGTCACCGTAACCGGCACGCTTGCGGCTTACGATCAAGCGACGGTCAGCGCGAAAGTTCCAGGGCGCGTCAAGTCGATTGCCGTCGACCTGGGAAGCGTGGTCCGGCAGGGCCAGATCATCGCTCAGATAGAGCAGCAGGATTATCAACTGCGGCTTCAACAGGCGGAGGCCGCGCTCGCTCAGGCACGCGCTCGAGTCGGCTTGCCTTCGGAAGGAAAAGACGACCGCATCGATCCTGAAAAAACGGGGACCGTCAGGCAGGCTCAAGCGCTGCTCGACGACGCGAAGCTAAAGCTAGAGCGCGCCGAGAATCTGTTTCAGCGCGGCGTACTTGCGAAGGCGCAACTGGACGGCGCAGAGGCTGAACACAAAGTTGCACTCAGCCGTTATCAGGATGCCGTCGAGGAGATTCGCAACCGTCAGGCGTTGGTGGTTCAGCGGCGTTCCGAGCTGGAAATCGCAAGACAACAACTGGCTGACTCTTCGATCCATGCGCCCTTCGATGGCGTCGTGCAGGAGAAACGCGCAAGCATAGGCGAGTACCTCGCCGCGGGAGCGCCTATCGTCAACGTCGTCAGAATGGACCCTCTGCGGCTGCGCGCGGAAGTGCCCGAGCGCGAGTCTCGCAACGTGCACGTAGGACTGGCCGTGCGAGTCACGCTCGAGGGCGATGCGAACGTTTACGCCGGCAAGATCGCGCGCATAAGCCCGACCATCACCGCACAGAATCGCGTGTTGATAGTCGAAGCCGAAGTGCACAATAATGGCCAGCTTCGGCCCGGCTCCTACGCGCGCGCGGAGATCGTCTCCGACGACAGCAATGCGGTGATCGCGGTGCCGCTGAATGCGATCATCAGCTTTGCAGGCATCGACAAAGTTATCCTGGTGCAAGATGGCAAAGCGGTAGAGAAGCCCATTACTCTTGGCCGCCGCACTGCGGATTTGGCGGAAGTTCTGTCTGGATTGAAGGCGGGTGACGCGGTCGTGATCAACCCTGGCAATCTTCAATCGGGTCAGCCGGTGGTGGTAACGGAATAGTTTCGGTTCAGGGTTCGGCGTTCCGGGTTCAGAGTTCAAGCGTTTGCTTGCCGACGACGACGAGGAGCAACCTAAAGGTTGAACTCTGAACTCGAACCCTGAACTCGGAACCCTGAACCCGGAACCCTGAACCGTATTTACTTATGCAGAAACTAGCAGAAATCTGTATCAAGCGACCGGTCTTCGCGGCAATGATAATCCTCGCTCTGGTGGTAGTCGGCGCCGCCAGTTACTTTCGCCTCGGAGTGGACCGATTCCCATCGTTCGATCTGCCCACGGTGAGCGTGCGCACCTCGCTGCCGGGCGGCTCGCCTGAAGAGGTTGAGAGCGAGGTCTCTCAGAAGATCGAGGAAGTCGTCAATACGGTCGAGGGCATTCAGGAGCTGCGCTCGAATTCGCAGCAGGGACAGTCGTACGTGATAGCCACGTTCAACCTCGAGCGAGATATCGACGTTGCCGCTCAAGATGTTCGCGACCGCGTGGCCACCGTCATCCGCAGCCTTCCCCGCGACGTCGACCCGCCCATCGTCGGCAAGTTCAACAGTGATTTCTCGCCTGTTATGACAGTCGCGCTGTCGGCGGACCGGTCGGTGCGTGAACTGACCGAGTTGGCGGACAAGGTAGTAAAACCCCAGCTCGAGCGCTCAGCCGGAGTTGGTGAGATAAACATTCAGGGGGGACTCGGCCGGGCCATTAACGTCTGGGTCGATGCCGACCGGCTGGCCGCTTATCAGATCCCGATCACCAACATCCGCAACGCGATTGTTCGTCAAAACGCCGACGTGCCCGGCGGCAACGTCACCCAGGGCGCGCGCGAGCAGACGCTGCGCACGATGGGCCGCGTCGCAGACCCGAAGATCTTCAACGATCTGGTCGTGGCTACAATCAACGGAGCGCCGGTCCGTATTCGAGACATCGGTTTTGCCGAAGACGGAACACGGGAGCAGCGCTCGGCCGCGCGGCTAAACGGCGTGCCTACCGTGACGCTCGAGGTAAGGCGGCAGACCGGCGCAAACTCGGTCGAGGTTATCGAAGCGGCGAAAGCGAATCTCGCGCGCATTGCGGGCCAGCTTCCCTCCGATGTGAAGATGGAAGTGATTCGCGATCAGTCGAGGTACATTTACGCCGCGCTGCATGAGATCACGCTTCACCTTGTGCTGGGCAGCATACTGGCGTCTCTAGTGGTGTTTGCTTTCATGCGAAGCTTCCGATCGACTCTGATTGCCGCTATTGCGATACCGGCTTCGGTGATCTCGACCTTCGGCATGATGCGCGCGCTGAACTTCACGCTGAACAGCGTAACGATGCTGGCGCTGGTGCTGATGGTCGGCGTGGTCATTGATGATGCGATAGTGGTGCTCGAAAACATTTTCCGCTTCGTCGAGGAAAAAAAGATGCGGCCATTCGAGGCCGCGCGGGCCGCCACCGCGGAGATAGGACTCGCGGTCATGGCGACGACCTTCAGTCTTGTCGTCATCTTTGTGCCGGTGTCGTTCATGTCGAGCATCTCGGGAAGGTTCCTCTATCAGTTCGGGATCACCGCTTCGGTTGCGATACTGGTGAGCTTGCTGGTGTCGTTCACGCTGACGCCGATGATGAGCGCTCGGCTGCTCAAAGCAGGGGACGCGGCCTCGCACGGGCACGAGACGGCTAATTCGAGGCGCGGTTTCTACGGCATTATCGATCGCGCTTACACCTGGATGCTGGGGCACGCAGTTCGTAATCGCGCGATCGTGGCCGTGGTCGCTTTCCTTGTGATTCTTTCGTCGGTGCCGCTCTACAAGGTCGTAAAGCAAGACTACATTCCGACCGACGTGGACGAAGCCGAGTTTGACGTTGGCGTGACGGCTCGCGACGGCACAAGTCTGGCTGCGATGAATGAAGTGATGCACTCGGTCGAAACCGACCTCAAATCGACGCCGGGCGTGATTTTAGTGCTTGCGAATGCCGGGGGCGGCGGCGGGTTTGGCGGTGGCTCGGTCAATCAGGGCGGCGCTTATGTGCGAATAGCTCCGATCGGGGAGCGCACATTCTCAATCGCGCGGTTGTTTGAGGGAATCATACACGGCAAGCCTCTCGACGTATTCAAAAACAACTACTCTCAACGCGATGTGATGCAGGAGATTCGCAGCCGCCTTCGCAAGTACAAAGACCTGCGCACGTCGGTTCGCAACGCGCAGTCGGTCAACATCGGCGGCGGACGATTTGAAATAGAATTCGTGCTGCGCGGGCCGGACCTCGAGACACTCTCCAAATATGCCGAGGAGCTTCGACAGAAAGCGCCTCAGCTTGGAATCCTGGATGCGGATACGTCATTGAAGCTCGACAAGCCGGAGCTTCGAGTTGAAATAGATCGGGAGCGGGCAGCCGACCTCGGCGTCGCTACTGAAGAGATCGCCAGCGCGCTGCGTCTTATGGTCGGAGGTGACCAGCGGGTCTCGCGCTTCCACGACGAATCGGTCAACGACGATTATGACGTGCAGCTCCGCTTGAGCGAGGGACAACGAAATGATCCGGCCACGATCGCGCGGCTGTACGTGCCCCGTCAGAACGGGACGCTCGCTCGCCTCGATAACCTGATCAACATCAGCCAGGCCAAGACCGCATCGCGAATCGAACGGCTCGACCGGCTGCGACAGGTAAGTCTGCAGGGTTCGGTCGCGCCCGGATACGCGCTGGCCGACCGACTGGACGCGCTTCGGAAAGAAGTCACCAACATGAATCTCCCCGCCGGGTATACGATGGCGGTGTCGGGACGCGCTAAGGAACTTGAACGCACCTTCAATGAGTTCATTTGGGCATTCCTGTTGTCGGTAATCTTCATGTACATGATCCTGGCCTCGCAGTTTGAGAGCGTCGTTCACCCGATCACGATATTGCTCTCGCTCCCGCTCTCTATACCGTTCGCGCTGGTGTCGCTCTGGGCAACCGGCAACACGCTGAACCTCTATTCTGCGCTTGGCATCCTGGTGTTGTTCGGGGTCGTAAAGAAAAACGCGATTCTTCAAATTGACCACATGAACGGGCTGAGAAGGAGCGGAATGGATCGTCCCGCGGCGATTATGCAAGCGAACCGCGACCGCCTTCGCCCAATCTTAATGACAACGCTGGCGCTGGTAGCAGGCATGATGCCACTGGCCCTCGGGACCGGTCCGGGCTCGGATGAGCGTCGCGCAATCGCAGTGGTTGTGATAGGCGGACAGACGCTTTCGTTATTGTTAACGCTGATCGTCACGCCGGTGGCTTACTCGCTGCTCGATGATATCGGAACAACTGAAGCGTGGCGTTCGCTCGCAAGCCGCGTATACGCGATCACCCATCCGTTCAGGAAAAGAGTCAACTCGGCAGTCGCGCAGCGGGGAGTTTCATCGGAGATCGACAGCATCGGTGCGGAGATTCAAGCTGCGGCGAAGAAGGATGATGAGATGAAAGTGGGAGTCGGGGACTAGGAATCAGCGATGGAAACGAAGAAGGTGCCAATGATGGGAGAAGTTAGAGTCCACGTAGAACTCAGCAATGCAGTAGACGAAGGCCTTGTAAGAAGAGGCTTACTGAGGCCCGATCAAGTACGAAAGTATTCGGCCGATGCTCTGGTGGATACAGGTGCCATCGCATCTGTCCTACCGATTCACGTCGTACAGCAGTTGGGTCTGGCCACGGTAGGAAAAGCCAGAGCCGAGTATGCTAATGGCTTTGAAGAAACTGTAGACTTGACCGAACCGGTAGGTATTGCGATCAACGGCCGCCGTGCTACAGAGGAGACGCTGGTGTTAGGGTCCGAGGTCCTTATTGGTCAAACCATCCTGGAACGAATGGATCTCTTGGTTGATTGTGTTAACAAACGGGTGGTCCCAAACCCGGCACATCCCGATCAGCCAGTGTTGAAAGTTAAATGATATCCGGGCACAACCGATAAGGCCCTGGAGCCTATCAAGATCGAACAACTCCAAGGAGGTATGACCTTGAGCAGCAGAGTCACCCCAGCGATACGAACGATCGCGATGACGAAGGCCAGAAATAATCTTGGCAATTTGGTAAAGCGTGTCCATCACAACAAAGAGTACTTCATCCTCGAGAAGGACGGTGTCCCAGTCGTCGCCATTATGGACATTGACGAGTTTGAGGACTATCTAGAACTCAACGACCCAAAGGCTCGCCGCGAAATCGAAAAGAGTAACGAAGCCATCCGTGCTGGCCGCACCCGCCCGGCAAGTGAGCTACTTGCTGAGATGCGCGCTCCGAAGAAAGCTAAAGCTCGTAAGCTCCAGAATCAGAAAGTATGACGACCAGGTTTGCTGTTCGCACTACCTCGGCGTTCGACCGCGGCTTTCGCAAACTCAGCGGTCGCCACTCCGAGCTGGCTGATTTATATGCCGAAGTCCAGAATATCCTGGCAACCGATCCATATAACCGAAGCGGCGCCCATTCTAAAGAAGCTCGTGGATGTCCGTCCCGGTTACGGGCAGTACCGCATTCGTGCCGGCCGGTTTCGTTTTCGGTACGACTTCGAAGGTCAGATCGTCTACCTCAAACTCTGTTCGCTACGCAGTGAAGGCACCTACCGCTGACGGAGGTCTCAACGAATCAAGAAGCTCAAGAACCTCGCGGCGCTAAGCTTCAAACGCGCGAGCCGTGCTCGTGCCGCTGCGAAAACGCTCCGCTCTTCAAGCTCTGCGAAGATCGAGTACGCTACCGGCGTCACCACCAAAGTCAGCAGCAAACACAAACTCTGGCCGCCAATGATCGTCACCGCAATCGCCGAACGCTGGGCCGAGCCCGCGCCGATGCCGATCGCCGTAGGAATCAACCCTGCGATGATCGAGAACGTAGTCATCAAGATCGGTCTCAACCGAACGTGATTCGCCTGAAGGATCGCTTCGCGCAGCGGCACACCTCGCTCTCGAAGCTTGTTGGTGTAGTCCACCTGGAGGATCCCGTTCTTCTTTACGATCCCCAGCAGCAGAAGCACTCCCAGTGCACTCCACAGATTCAGCGTTCTACCGGTCACCCACAGAGAGAACAGCGCGAACGGGATCGACAGCGGCAACGCCAGCATAATCGTGAACGGATGCAGGAAGCTTTCGAACTGCGCCGCCAGCACCATATACATAAAGATCGAAGCCAGCAGAAACGCGATGATCAGGTTCGCGGTAGTCTCCTCCAGAATCTTGACCGCGCCCAGGAAGCGATAGGTGTAACCCGCCGGCAACCCGACCTTCTTGATCTCGTCGCCCACCGTGCGCGCCGCCTGGTCGAGCGGAAAATCCGGCGCGTTGTTGGCGTTCACCGAGACCTGAAACTGCCGGTTGAATCGCTCGATGCGCGAAGGCCCCAGTCCGTGCTCGATCGTCGCGAGACTGTCGAGGCGCACCTGACCGACTTTGCTCGACGGAATCATCAGCCGCGCCAGCACCTCGCGGTCCTTCTGCTGCTCGGGCAACAACTGCAGCGTGACGTCATACTGCTCGTCGCCTTCCTTGTAGGTCGAGATCTGATCTTCGCCCGAGATCATCAGTCTCACCGCGCCAGCGACATCCGATGCGCGCACACCCAGATCGCTCGCCCGCTGACGATCGATTTTGACCTGTAGCTCGGGGCTGTTGAGGCTCACACTCGCTTCGACGTCCAGCAGTCCCGGGATGCTGCGCATTCGTTCCGCAACCTGTTTCGAGAGTTCCGCGGCCTTCTGAAAATCAGGGCCGAGAATCGGCGCGCGCACCGGAAAGTAAAGCTCGCCACCTCCGAGCGCCGAGGGAATGATGATCTTGCTGCGCAGGTTCTTGTACTCGGCGTTGATCTTGCGAATCTTGGCTGCCACCTCGAGATTCGAGATGCTGCGCTTCGAGAGGTCAACCAGGCGAACGTAGATGTGGTTGTGGCTCGAGATGCCTTCGTGAATGAAGGGGTTCACGAACTCGACCTCCGGAATCTGCTTGATGCGTTCCGCGATCTCGATCGCTTGCTTTGACGTGCCTTCGATCGACGTGCCTTCGGGCCAGTTCATCGATACCGAGAACTCGCTTTGATCGTCGGGGGGAATCCAATCACGGCCTACCATCGCGTTCAGAGGAAACGTCAGAGCGAACGTCGCAAGCGCAATGGCGACGACCACAATCCGATGATTGAGCGACCATTCGAGTATCCGTCCGTAGGTGCGGTCGGTCCAGCCAAAGAAGCGAGAGTCTTTCGATGTATGCTCCTCCTGATTCGTGATCCGTGATGCGTGATCCGTGACTTGTGATTCGGCAGGCGCCGTTGAGCCGCCCTCATTTTCTCGCTTGTGCGCGAGGCGCTTGAGCAGTCGCGAGCTGAGCATCGGCGTCAGCGTGAAACTCACCAGCATCGAAACCATTACGGCGAAGGCCATCGTCCAGCCGAATTGATTCACGTAGCGCCGCGCGTAGCCGGTCATAAACGCGATGGGCACGAAGATGATCACCAGCGAAATCGTGGTCGCAACGACGGCAAGCGTAATCTCCTTCGTCGCTTCGATAGCCGCTTGCCTTGGTTCGTAGTGCTTCTCCTCGATGTAGCGCACGATGTTCTCGAGCACTACTATCGCGTCGTCAATCACGATGCCGACCGCGAGCGTCAGCGCCAGCAGAGTCATGTTGTTCAAGGTGAAATCCATCGCCTTGAGCAGCGTGAACGTCGCGATTATCGAAGTAGGGATAGCAACCGCCGCTATCAGCACCGACCGCAGATTGCGGATGAACAGCAGAACGACCAGACTGGCCAGCAGGCTGCCGAACAGCAGGTGTTCTTCGAGCGACGCAACGGACGCGTTGATGAACACTGACTGGTCGCGGATGATCCGTAGGGTGATCCCGGGCGGAATGCTCTTCTTGATTTGCTCGATCTTCTTCTTGACCGCATTAATGATCTTTACCGTGTTAGTGCCCGATTGCCTTCGCACGTCAAGCGAGACGGCTTGCTTGCCGTCGATCATGTTCCAGGTGCGCGGCTCGGCGAAGCTGTCTTCGACGCGGCCCACGTCGGTAACACGAATCGGCGTGCCGTCAACGTTGGCGACGATTATGTCGCCGAACTGGCTGATGGCGTCGATGCGCCCCAGCGTCCGGATGCCCAACTCGGATTCGCCTCGAATGATTCGGCCGCCGGGGATCTCGACGTTCTCGCTTTGAATCGCGCGTTGGAGCTGGCTGATCGTGATGTTGTGCGCGTTGAGCCTCTCGGCGTCCGCGAAGACGCGTATTTGCCGATCGCGCCCGCCCGTCATGCTAACCTCGCCGACGCCGTCGACCGTTTCCAGCACGCGCTTGATTTCCTTGTCAGCGACCTCCGTCGTCTCGCGAAGATTCTTGTCGCCGGCAACCACCAACGAGATGACCGGGTCCGAGTCGGGATCAGCCTTTTGAATAATCGGCGGCAGGATATTGGGCGGAAGACGTCGAATCGCGCCGGCGACTTTCTCGCGGACGTCCTGGGCCGCGCTTTCGATCTCACGTTCGAGCAGAAACTTGCAAGTAATACGCGCGTTGCCTTCGGTGGCTTGTGAGTTCAGTTCATCGAGACCGCTGATGGTACTGACAGCTTCTTCGAGTGGGAGGACGACCTGCGTAGTGACTTCTTCGGATGTCGCTCCGGGGAGGCGAACGTTTATGGTGACGGTCGCCGGGTCCGCTTTCGGAAAGAGGTCAACGCCGAGGTCGCGGAACGAGAAGACGCCGAGCACGACCAAAAACGTGATAAGCATGACCGCGAATACCGGCCGCTTTACGCAGAGTTCAGCAAGTGTCATCAGGTAGCTCCAACAGAAACTGAAACTCAACCACAAGGCACAAAGTCACGAAGAGAAACCCGACGTAGAGGAACACCCCTTTGAATCTCTGTTCTGTCCCTTTTCTTTGTGCCTTTGTGCCTTTGTGGTTAGTCCTGTGTGTGTGTTTAGTCCTGGTTCGCTACTTCGACGATCGCGCCTTCTTTCAACTCCTGACCTTTTGTCGCCAGCGCGATGCGCTCGCCTGGCGCCAGCCCTTCGACGATCTCTACTTCGTCGCCTGTTCGCTCTCCGATCTTCACTTCTCTTTCCTTCAGCGTGTTCCCGTCTATCACAAAAACCTTGTAGACGCCGTACACGTACAGCAGCGCGTCTTGAGGAACGAACAGCGCTTCCACCACGAAACTGGAGGGTATCGTCGCTTTGACGAAGAATCCGGGCTTGAGCAGATTTTCGCGGTTGTCGATCAACGCTTCGACTTCGAATGCGCGAGTCTGCTGATCGACCGACGGGTTGATGCGCGAAATCTTTCCCTTGAATGTGCGATCCGGGTAAGCCTCGACCGATACGGTGACCTCTTGACCGGTCTTCACCCACGCGGCCATCTTCTCGGGCACTCTGAGCCGCACTCGCATCGGGTCGACGTTGACGATCACCATCACCGGGGTTTGAACTTTCAAGTATTGGCCCTGAGTGACCGAGCGCTCCTTGACCTGCCCAGCGAACGGCGCACGAATGATCGAATCGCTGACTTTCTTTTGCGCGAGCGACGTAGCGGCCTTAGACTGCGCCAACTGCGCGCGCAGGTTTTCGACAATCTGCACCGACAGGTCATAAGCTGCCCGTGCGGCATTGTGCCGGGACTCCGCTTCGTCAAAGCTTTGCTTCGGCAACAGCCCTTGTTCGTACAAGGTCTTCGCGCGCAAATATTTTTGCTCGGCGTCGGCGAGGTCTGCCGCGGCTTTCTTGACTTCGGCCGCTCCGCGCGCGTCCTTGAAGTCTTCGCCTTTGTCGGAGAGCCCCAACCTCGCTCTCGCTTGTTGCAGACTCGCGCGCTGCTGATCGAGGGTCAACTGCAACTCAGTCGGGACGACCTTAACGATCGTCTGGCCAGCGGAAACATGATCACCTACATCCACCAGGACCTTTTCCACGCGGCCCTCGACCTCCGAGCTGACGGTTACCTCGTCGAGGGGAAATAAGGACCCGACCGACTCTACATTGCGGCGAATCTGTTTTTGCTCGACCGGCAAAACGCGAACGGAGATCGGCCGGGGCGACGCGGTGTCCACTGCTTTGCCTGAAGTCTTTGAGCACGAAGCGGAGCTCAGGATGACGCAAGAAAGAACTGCGACGGTTAGCGCGTTGAGTAGTATTGGCCCTGTCGCGCGACCCCTATGATCGATCATGAGTGTCCTTCCGAAAGCCTTCGATGCCCGCCATATGCTAGTGATGATGCGCAGATAATACCCTAAGATACCCGCTTGTGCGAAGCAGGCGGGTGCTTCCAAATACGCTACTTGCCGTCGAGAGTTACGCCGAAGCCGAGGGTGTGAACGATGCTGAATTCGGGTCCGCGACCTGGCGGCCGAAGACCTGCGCGAACTGCGAAGCGGCAACATGCGCCGCTTCGCGCAATTCAATCTGCCGCCCAAGTAGGCGCGCAAGTGAAGTGACACCCTTATCCGTGATCCCGCACGGCACGATCATCTTGAAGTAGCTGAGATCAGTGTTCACGTTTAACGCAAACCCGTGGCTGGTGATCCAACGAGCGATCCTCACGCCTATGGCAGCGATCTTCTCGTTGCCAACCCAGACTCCGGTCAAGCCGCCGATCCGAGTTCCGGTTACACCAAACTCGGCGATTGTTCTGATCAGCACTTCCTCGATGTCGCGAACGTAGCGGTGAACATCGCAGCGGTCCGGTTTGAGGTTGATGATAGGATAGCCGACAAGCTGGCCCGGCCCGTGATAGGTCACATCGCCGCCACGGCCCGTTTCGTGAACTTCAACTGAGCTGGATTGAAGCTGCTGTTGATCTGCGAGGATGTTGGAGCTATCGGCCCCGCGCCCAAGCGTGAACACGTGAGGGTGCTCGAGGAGGAGCAACTGTTCCGGGCCTTCACCTGAGCGAAGACGGTCTACGGCGCGCTCTTGCAAGCGGAGGCCGTCGTCGTATTGAACGAGGCCTAGCCATCGAGCTTCGCACACTCGCCGCGGCTGAGAAGCTTGTGAAGTCATCGTGATGCGTGATGCGTGATGCGTGACTAGACCTAACCAAACTTCCTGTCACGCATCACGCATCACTCAACTTGTGTACTCCGCTGCTTCAATCACGTCGCGCACGGTCCCCAGGAACTGGTCCGCGATGGCTCCGTCTATGATTCGATGATCGAAGCTGAGCGCGAGCACGCCAATCTGCCGAATCGCAATCGCGTCGTCAATCACCACCGGCCGCTTCTTGATCACTCCCACTCCAAGAATAGCAACCTGAGGTTGGTTGATGATCGGGGTGCCGGCCCATCCGCCGAATGAGCCTGGATTAGTGATCGTAAAAGTCCCGCCTTGTACCTCGTCGGGTTTGAGCTGCTTGGTTCGCGCGCGCTCGCCGAGATCATTCACCGCACGCGCCAGCCCGAGCAGTGATTTCTCATCCGCGCCGCGAACCACCGGAACGATCAATCCCCAATCCAGCGCGACCGCCACGCCGATGTTGATGTCTTGCTTGTAGATGATCTGATCGCCCCACACGGACGAGTTGATGATGGGCCACTTCGTGATGCCCTCGATTACGGCCTTGATGATGAACGGCATGAACGTCAGCTTGACGTGGTCGCGCGCGAGGAACTCGACTTTCAACTCATCGCGGAGCTTCGCCGTCTTGGTGAAGTCAATTTCCATGAACGAAGTCACGTGAGCGGAGATGCGGCGGCTCTCGACCATTCGCTCGGCGATTCGGCGGCGCATGATCGACATCGGCTCGATCCGAACGCGGTCGCCTTCCGAGAACGGCGGAGGACCCGCTTCAGCTTCAGCCGGCGCGCGCGGCGGCGCAGCAGGAGCCGCGGGCGTTGGAGCTTCAGTGGCAGCAGCAGCCGCAGGTTCAGGTTTCGCGGCGGCATCGCGATTCTCAATGAAGCTTAGAATGTCTTGCTTGGTCACTCGGCCGCTGATGCCGGTGCCTTCGATCTCCGAGATGTCGATGCCGTGCTCCTCAGCAATCTTGCGAACCAGCGGAGACGAACGCGTCCGGCGCAAGTCCTCGGTTGAAGCAGCGTCACTGTCGGCGCGCTCAGCAGGAGGTGTGGCAGCAGCTTGCGGGGCCGGCTCGGCTGCGGCCGGTGGCGCGGCAGCGGGCTTTGCCGGCTCTGTCGGAGGCGGCTCAGCCTGTGTTTTCTTGGGCTCTTCCTTCGCCGGCGGTGGCTC